>VBJP01000073.1 GCA_005880165.1 Chloroflexota bacterium
TGTAGGTGCGGTCCACCAGGTCCAGCAGATCGGCGACCGAGCTCCGTGCGCGGCCGATGTCGCCGCCCTCGACCACGAGGCGCACGGTGCTGCCCAGCGCACGCCAGGTCGCGTACTCGCCCATCTCAGGAACCGCCGCTGGTCGCCTGGCCGCTGCCGCTCGCGGAAGAGCCCACCGAACCGCTCGACTGCAACGCCGAGCCGTTGGTGGTGTCGGTGGTCGTGTCGCTCGACGTCGACGAGGAGCTGTTCGAGGAGCTCGCCCCGCTGGCGGATGGCGTGGGCGTGGACACGCTCGCCGCCACCGCCTGGCTACCCGGATTGCTCACGGCTGCCACCCAGCCGAAGCCCAGCGTGGCGCCGATGCCGGCCAGGGTGACGCCCATGGTGGTGGATCTCAGTCGCTGAATGGCTCGACTGCGCTCTGCCGGAGTCAGGCGTTGTGCCTTCTGCATGGCAGGGATGGTGGAAGCCGGAACCTTTCGGACCGATTACGCACGACCGCGACGGCCCGTTGTGCGGCGGCGATCAGCCAGGGATGTCGAGCTCGTCCACGACCTCGGTGACCCCCGGGAGATCGCCGAGGATCCCGAGGATCTCGTCCGCGACCTCGATCGACTCGACCTGGCCGCGGACCCAGATGGTGGAGCCCGCCGCGTCGACCTGGATCCGGTCGCCCGCTGTCACGTCCGACGAGCGCAGCGCCTCCAGGGCTCGCACGAGCAGCGGCTCATCCTCGCCGTTCTCGAACTCGAGCTGTTCCTCGTCGGTGGTTGCCGCGCCGGCGATGTCGGCTCCCTCCTCGTCGGCGGTGGCGGGCCTCACCACCCGTTCGCTGGGAGGCACCCACGGGACGCCCTCCTGTGAGGCCACCAACGGGTCCTCACTTTCTCCCGTGGCCGGCTCGTCGACCAGGTCGCCCTCGTCTTCCGAGGGGAGCGGCTGGCGTTCCGGCAGGTCATCGCGTCGTTCCATCGTTCGCCTCGTTCGGTGCGTTGTCAGCCGCGCAACATCCGTGCCGCGCCTACGTGGACCGCAGGCGGGCGCGAACCGCATCGGTCAGGGTCTGATTCGCCCATTCTCGTACGCGATCCTGCTTGGCGGACCACGCCTGCCAGACCGATGCCGCCCAGTCCCGAACACGCCGGGCGTGCTCCTCCGGGGTGGGCGAGCCGACGACGTGAGCGATGGTCAGGCGTGCCGGTGCGGCGGGAGCCGTGAACCGAGGCCATTCGGTCTGATGCGCGGCAAGGTGCTGGTGCGCCGCTCGTACCGCAACGCCGGTCCATCCCTCGTCGAGCGCCAGGTGCAACCCGATCAGCCCGAACGCGACGCCGATGCGTGGGACCCGGGGGCCGGCGTGCTGGGCTCCATACGCATCCACGGTCAGCTGATGGAGGCCGCCGAGCTGGGAAGGATGCCCAAGCTCATGACCAACCACGGTCATGTAGAGATCCCAGCACGCAGGGGACGCGTTCCTGCGGGGATCGATCGGCGACTCGCTGATGGGCAGCAGAAGGCCGCAGCCCGGACAGGCGCTCGACCCTCCGCCATCGGCTCCGTCGGTCAACGCGCGCGCGCCCGCTCGATGGCGCGGACATACACCTCTTCGTATCCGTCCGCCATGCGCTTGGCTGAGAACCGGTCGACCACGCTCTCGCGGATGGCCTTGCGGTCAAGGGCAGCGACGCGATCTACCAGAAAGGCGAGATGTTCCGGGTCGTCGCCAAAGAAGCCATCCACCCCTTCACGGATGATCTCCGGCAGCGCGCCCACCCGACGTCCGAGGACGGGCGTTCCGGCCGCGAGCGACTCGATCACCACCAGGCCGAAAGGCTCGGGCCACACCCCGGTCACCAGGCTGGCGAGGCTCTCGCTGACGAGCTGCCCGCGCTCATCGGAGCTGAGCTCGCCCACGAATTCCACATCGCGGCCCTTGATCGCCGGCTTGAAGACGTTCTCGAAGTAATCCCGCTCCTCGGGGAGTGGCCCCATCTTGGCCGCCACGCGCAGATGGCGCCCAGCCCTCACGGCGACCTCGACGGCGTCGATTACGCCCTTCTCCGGGGCGACCCGGCCCACGAAGCACAGGTCCTGCCCACCCTCGCGGCGCCAGGGCGACGACGTGAGATCCAGGCCGTTGTGCACGATGGCCGCCCAATCGAGGTCAGGATGGGCCGAGGCCTGATGTTCGCTGATCGCCACCAGGCTGCCCCGCGTGCGCTGCAGCAGTCCCGTCGCCCAGGGGCGGTCCAGGCGCCCGTGAAAGGTGAAGGCGGTCGGCGTCGTGGTCGCCCGGCTCAGGAAGAGGCTGGACCACTCCAGGTGGCTGTGGATGACATCAAACTGCGATGCGTCGTCCAGCACGCGCATCGCCGTCTCCAGGACGTAGCCGCTGCCATCCTCGTCGAGGCCGGCGTGCCGCAGAGCCTCTGGCACCGTCGCGATCAGACGGCCCGGCACCTCTGAATCGGCTGCGGCGTACGTGGTCACCTCGTGGCCGCGATCGATCAGCTCGCGGACGAGTGCATCGATCACCCGCTCCGTTCCGCCGTAGCCCCGCGGAGGCACCGGCTCGAAGGGTCCGGCGACCTGGGCGATGCGCAGGCGCGATCCTGCGGCCGGACCCTTTCGCTCGATGGGTATCGGTTCGACCGGATCGATCGCAATCGGTCCACGCGCCTCGCCAGTCCGATTCATCCCTCAGTCCGCTGCTCGAATTCGTCGTTGCAGACAATCTCCTCCGCCGTGCAGGAGAATTGAAGCACCCGTCATGCCAGATTCGAGGCGATCAGATGGACCCTGACTTGCCGGATCCTGCGCAACCCGCCGCACCTGCGGAACCGGATCCCGCCGGGGTCGGTCCCGGAGGCGGCACGCCGTATACAGTCTATTTCCCTGGTGAAGACGCGTACCGTGCAGCAGACCTGGCGCATGCCGCGCCGCTGCCTCACGTGGGCGATCTCGTCGACTACCTGGACGAGGATGGCGTCACGCACCGCTATCGAGTGCGCGAGGTAGTGCACACCCTCCAGGTGGCCCCCGCCTACCGGCCCAATCCGCGAGCGGCCGGCGGCTCGCCCGATGTTGCGGCCGACGCGGCCCAGGCAGCGCCTGACGGGCCGCATCCCATTCCGGAGGGCTCAGAGCTGCGCGCCGGTCTTCCGGAGGTCGTGCTCGAAGCCGTGTCAGAGCCTAACCCGCAGCCGAGCGTCGACGCTCAACGCGCCCCGACGAGCGGGGACTCGATCTCGGGCTCGACCTCAGCTTCCAGGGAATAGCCGATCCCCGGATAGGTGGTGATCGGCCCGGCCTCTCCGGGCGCCGCACCGAGCTTGCGCCGCACGCGACTGATCCACACACGCAGGTACTGCAGGTCATCCCGATACTCCGGCCCCCAGACCTTGGTGAGCAGCTCGGAGTGCAGGACCACCTTTCCTGGGTTGGATGCGAGGTGCTGGAGCAGCATCCACTCGGTTCGGCTCACGGGAATGACGGTCTCGCCATGCCTGAGCAAACGGCGCTCCAGGTCGATTTCGTAGTCGTCGACGCGGACGATTTCCTGGCCTTGGCCAGCTCCATCCGTACGCCGCAGGACGGCTCGCACCCGGGCCGCAAGCTCGTCCGGATGGAAGGGCTTGGCGATGTAGTCATCGGCCCCGAGGTCGAGGCCGCGCGCCTTGTCGGTCGCGGAGGTGATGCCGGTGAGCAGGATGACCGGTATGGGGCGGGACTCGCGGAGCTGTCGCATCACCTCGATGCCGTCCAGGTCTGGCAGCAGGATGTCGAGCAGGGCGATGTCCGGCCGGAGCTCATCAGCCAGGCGGATCGCCTCCGTACCGCTCTCGGCCGTGATCACCCGGAACTGCTCCTCACGCAGGGTCGCAGCTACCAGCTTCGTGATCCGCAGCTCGTCGTCGGCGACGAGCACGAGCGATCGGTTGTTCATATGCGACGCGTCCGGTGGTCGGCGATGTGCCTCGATGGGAAGCAAGCCCTGTGCCAGTGAGCCCTGCGACGTGACGGCCTGAATGCGGCGTCTGGGATGCGGCCTTCACAAGGGCGCGTGGCATGTACCGTGCGCCAACCAGGCGGAGATGCCGACCCCGACGGCCCGCTGGGTCCACCGCCCCGAGGAGATCGCTGGAGAGCACGGTGAGACGCTGGCCACCCGTTCGCACGAGGTGATTCGCGAATGGGCCGAGGCTCGCGGCGCGGTGCCGGTCAGCATTACGGCCGATGACCTCTCCCGCCGGTCGGGACTCCTTCGGATCCGCGCGGGCGTCGACGAGGAGAGGCTGGCGCGCATCGCGTGGGATGAGTGGTTTGATGCGTTCGAGGATGACAAGCTTGTCTTCGTCTTCCGTTCGACGCGGACCACCGGCCGCCGCAGCAACTTCTTTCGCCTCGATTCCGCCGACAGGGACGGCTGACAGCGACTAGCCGCGCTGGCACGCATGTTGCATCGATCCGCGAAAGGGAGGCGTTCGGCTCGCCCGTCGGACGCCTCCCGCCAGTGTCCGCGAGCCGGCGGATCACCATCCGATCACCGTCGGCGCATCAGTTCCCGGCGCCGATAGGCCCGATGACGTCGACCAGCGTTCCGCCCAGAACCGCGAACGTGACCTCCTCGAGCGCGCGCGGCCCGTCGAGATTTGGCCCGCCGCTCCGGCCGAGCAGCTGGGCGTCGCCGGCAAACGGGCCGTGCCAGGGAGGCTGCGCTGCATGAGTCACGCCACCCCCGGGACCAAGGTCCCACGCTTGGTGGGGTGCTGTCGGGTCCAGTGGTACCCCGGGCGAACCGGACGACAGCGCTACAGACCTCCTCGGGATGCGCCCCTACCGTCGCCGGGTACTCCTCGGGGAGGAATGGGTCTTGAATCTGCTGCAAAGGCGCCAGGGGCGCCATCCCCTCCGTCGGGCCGGTGGCCTGGCGACCCTCTCACTGCTGGTTGCCGCCCTCCTGGCATGGACGCCTGCAGTCACGGCCGGATGGAACCAGAGTGGCGCCGAGGCAACGCTCTGGCAGCTCACGAACGGGGACCGCGTCAACAACGGCCTGAGGCCGATCCAGTCGCACAGCACGCTGGTGAGCATCGCCCGCTGGCGCAGCAAGGACATGATCGTCCACAACTACTTCAGCCATAACATCCCGGCCTGCGGCGGCTGCCTCGTCTTCCACTACTACGACCTGAACGGCCTCAACTACGCATGGGCGGGCGAGAACATCGGCTGGAACTCCGGCTACTCCGACGCGGATTCGGCGGTCTCCGTCAACAACGCCTTCATGGCTTCCTCTGAGCACCGGGGCAACATCCTCAACCCGGTCTGGACCCACGGTGGCGTGGGCGCCTACGGGGCGGACAACATCACCTGGCAGGGCAAGCTGCGCAGCCCCCGGATGTACACGGAGCTCTTCATGCAGGCCCGATCGGCCGCGCCTCCACCCGCCCCAGCGCCAAAGCCGGCTCCGAGGCCGGCACCGGCCCCAGCGCCACAAGCGGCTCCGAGGCCCGCGCCCAGGGCGACCAGGAAGCCGGCTCCCAAGCCCGCGCCCAAGCCCAAAGCGGTTGCTCGGGTCCTTCCTCTGGCGGCGATCGCCAGGATGCAGCGCGCGGACCGCTGGGTGGTGGGCGAATACATCCTGACCCGGGACCCCTTCGAGGTGGAGCCGCTGGGCGGAAGCGTTCAGCTCGCCGCGTACCGGGTCGAGGCACCCGCGCCCGCCGACCGCGGATTCTTCGAGACCGTCCTGGGGACGCTGCTCGGCTTCTTCCTCTAGGCCGGCAGCCGCGGAGGGTCGCGGCTCGTCGCCTCCCCGCGATCCCGCGCCCGGATATCCTGTCGCCGATGTCCGTGATCCTCGAGGCCCACGACCTCGTCAAGCGTTATCCGCTGGGCGAGGGAGAGGTCGAGGCCCTGCGCGGCATCTCGCTCTCCGTCGAGAAGGGCGAGTTCGTCGCCATCATGGGTTCATCCGGCTCCGGCAAGTCGACCATGCTCCAGCTGCTGGGTGGCCTCGACCTGCCGACCAGTGGCGAGGTGGTCATCGACGGCGTGAGCCTTACCACCCTCGACGAGGAGCAACGCACGCTCACCCGGCGTGCGAAGACTGGCTTCGTGTTTCAGTACTTCAACCTCATCCCGCTGCTGTCGGTGATCGAGAACATCGCGCTGCCGTTCCTGATCTCCGGTGAGTCGCTCGCGGCGCATCGGCCGCACGTCGATGCCCTGCTGGACCTGGTTGGCCTCACTGCCAAGGCGCACAACAGCCCGGATCAGCTGTCGGCCGGCGAACAGCAACGCGTCGCCCTGGCCAGGGCGCTGGCGACCGAGCCGGCGATCATCCTGGCCGACGAGCCGACCGGCAACCTCGACTACACGACTGGCACCGAGATCCTCGACCTGCTGTGGGATTCTTGCGATCGCCTGGGACAGACTATCGTGCTGGTCACCCACGACGCCCGTGCGGCGGCCTACGCGGACCGCGTGTTCGTCGTTCGCGATGGTGCGCTGCTCGACGAGGTCGACCTGGGGCGGCGATCCGATCACCAGGCGGGCGCCCTGATTGGGCGGCTGGCGGAGCTCGGCCTCTAGGTGCTGATGGTCTTGAGCCGATGCGCCTGAGCGCCCTGGCCTGGCGGGGGCTCCTGGCGCGGCCGCTTCGCAGCGCGCTCACCATCCTGGGCGTGGCGCTCGGGGTGGGGATCATCACCGCCACCCTGGTCGCCAACCAGGCGGCGACCGAGACGGTGCAGCGGGCCGCCCAGGAGCTGTTTGGGAAGGCGACCATCCGGGTGCGGGCCTTCTCGGACGCGGGCCTGACGCCGCGCGCCGTGACGACTCTGCGCCGGCTGCCTGGCGTCTCGGCAGCTGCCGCGGTGAGCGAGCGACGGCTGGTGCTGACCACCCTGCCCGGGCCCCACGAGCAGGTCTTCAACCTGCTGGCCATCGGCGTCGACCCGGTCGACGAGCAGCAGGTTCGCGCTCCGACGCTGGTGGCCGGCTCCTACTTGTCGACGGACAAGCCCAATGAGGTCGTCCTCAACGCGCATTGGGCGGACGATCACGGCCTCAAGGTCGGCGATGCCCTGCTGCTGACCGGCGACCTGCGGCCCGGCCCGCCACACCTGCAGATCGTCGGTCTGCTCGACGACGTGGGCTTTGGTGCTCTGGGTTCCGGCGCGGTGGCAGTGATGCCGCGCAGCACCGTGGCGACGGCCTTTGCCGGCACGGGTTCGACGACGGGCGGCGCGCCGGTCACCTCGGTCGACCTGGTGATTCCCGAAGCGTCTCAGGCCCAGGTTCAGCGAGAGCTCGATACCTCGCTGAACGAGCCATTCGTGGTCGAGACGGTCGCCGACGCCGCTTCGCAGCTGGCTCGCGCGCAGAACGGCTTCGCGGGGATCGCCTTCCTGTTCGGGCTGGTTGCGCTGGCGGTGGGCGGATTCCTGGTGGCCAACACCATGGTCATGACCCTCACCGAGCGGACGCGGGAGGTTGGTCTGCTCCGTGCCGCAGGCACGACGGCGCGCCAGGTACTCGGGATTTTTGGTCGGCAGGCGCTGGCTCTTGGTCTGGCAGGCTCGATCGTAGGCCTGGTGCTGGGGATCGCGCTCGCCGCGGCCATGATCGAGTTCCTGCGCTCGACGCGCGCGGTGCTCATCGACGGGCTGCCGCTGAATCCCGGCTCGCTGTTGCTCGCCTTCGCGGTAGGCGTGCTGGTCACGGTCGCCGCCGCCGCGTTGCCGGCGGCGGCGGCTGCACGCATCGGTCCACTCGACGCCCTGCGCCCCTCACGCCAGCCGAGCCGTACCCTGGTGGGCCGCCTGCGCTGGGTCGTCGGCCTGGAGGTTGGGCTGGTTGCGGTCGGACTGGTCGCCTACCCGCTGGCGCGCGGGAACGCGTCCCTGCCGGCGATCCTCGTGGCGGTGGCCGTCCTGGTCGGGGGTGCGGCGATCACGGCGGTGGCGGTCGATCCGATCGGCCGGATCGTCGGGCGCCCGTTCGAATGGTTCTTCGGAGCCGAGGGGTTGCTGGGTCGCGCCCATCTCGGACGGGACCGCGTGCGGACCGGGTTGACGGTCGGGGCGCTGCTGATCGGTCTGGCGGCGGTCGTGGCGCTCGGAACCGTCGCCGAGAGCGCCCGCGGCACCGCGCAGCGCTGGGTCGCCTCGATCCTGCCAGGGGGATATGGCGTGCGCATCGGCGTGGCGGTCCCCGACGCTGGAGCCCGCCCGACGCTGGAGCAGACCACCGGCGTCGGCGCGGTGAGCCCCATTGTGGAGTTCCCTGCAGTCGAAGCCATCGCCGGCAGCCAGCGTGAGGCGCCGATGGCGGGCATCGAGCCCGCCATCTTCGAGAGGACCGGGTCGCTGATCTTCGCCGCCGGAGATCGGACGCGCGCCTTCGCGGTAATGGGGGCCGGTGGCGCCGTGCTCGTGCCGGACCCGATTGCGGCGCGCGACGGCATCAAGGTGGGGGACACGCTGCAGCTTGGCCTTCCGGGTCAGCGCACCACGCCGTTCAACGTCGCGGGCATCGTCGCCTACTCGATCCCTTCGGCCAGCGGCCAGGGGGATCTGCTGATCAGCCTCGCCGATGCGAAGACCCACTTTGGCCGCGATGAGGCGTCGCTCTGGGCCCTCGTCCCGAAGGCGGGGATCGACCCCGGCGCGTTTCGCGCGGCCGTGGCGGAGTCGGCCAAGGCACTCGCCGCGACCCCCATCAGCGCA
The DNA here is from genome assembly GCA_005880165.1 of Chloroflexota bacterium. GTDB lineage: Bacteria > Chloroflexota > Limnocylindria > QHBO01 > QHBO01 > CF-82. Next base: position 8,736 of record VBJP01000073.1, read on the forward strand.
TCCGACCTGGCGGGTGACCTGGCGCGCTCGCTCGACCGCCTGATCGGCCTTTTCGACGCGCTGGCGCTGATCGCGGTCTTCGTCGCGGCGCTCGGCATCGTCAA
>VBJP01000302.1 GCA_005880165.1 Chloroflexota bacterium
CTCAACAGCCCATCGCACTCCAGCGGAAAACGGCTTGCAGACGTGGCGGACGTGGTGATCGACAACTGCGTCGATCCCCTCGATGCGCTGGTGACGGTTGAGGGTTGGCCGGCGCCAGTGGCTGCGGGCTCAACCCTCTCAGCGGTGGCCATCAGCATGGCGCTCACGGCAGAGCTCGCGTCCCAGCTTGCCGAACGAGGCATCAGCATGCCGGTCTTTGTCTCGCCCAACATCGCGAGCGTGCCAAAGGACAACAACGAGCAGGTCTTCGCGGAATACCGTCGTCGGGCAATGCGCTAGGTACGGCGCACACCGGTGCGCCCTGCGATCGGCCTCCTTAGGGATGGCACCAAAGAGCGAAAGGCCATCTGCACATCATAACGTGCTGCTTGACAGTAGCATCTTGGTGGCGCTACTCGCTACGTACGAATAGCGAGTTCAACAGAGGTGACCCGACGATTTCCATCACAAAGGCACCAGAACGCGCGTTGCCGACACTGCCATGACAGCTGCCATTGTCGAGCTCACGCTGATCACGGCGTACATCCATTTCAGCCTCGGCGGCCCGCTCTTCACCTTGAACGCATTGGGCTACCTGGTCCTGGCAATCGCTCTCACGATCGGTGCAGCTCGTCCGCATCCGCTGGTCGCGCGCTTCAGCTGGCTGCCACGCGTGGGACTGGCGGGCTACGCGCTCGCAACCATCGGCGCCTACGTCGTCGTCGGCCCGTACTTCAACCTGGGGTGGGTCGCCAAGGGGATCGAGGTTGCAATCCTCACCCTGCTCGCGGCAGATGTCGTGCGCGCCTACGGCTCGCCTGCTGGCCTCATGCGTGCAGCGATTGCCTCGGTCCTCGGACCAACCAACGTGCGCGCGGCTTGACCAACGACGGCACGGTCACCACCAGCCCATGCGCCTGGTCCAGGCGAGCATCCCGGCTGTCACCAGGCCCATGAAGGCCAGCACGATTACCAGCTGCACGACATCGGTTCGCTCGCCAACGATCAGGTTCATCCCATAGACCGACGCGATCGCCGTCACCGGCAACACAACGGCGGCGATGAGCGCCAGTCGCTCCATGGCGACGTTCATGCGCGTCGAGGTCCTCGCCTGGTAGAAGTCGATGACCCCCTGCATGAAATCCTTCTCGCCATCGGCCGCATGGGTGACGCGTTCGAAGCGATTGACCAGGTCGGCGATCAACGGCGGCGCCTCGGGCGGGATCATCCGGGTCAGCGCCGACATCCGCTCGTAGACCTCGCGGCTCTGGGCAGCCATGGTCCGCAGCGTCAGAAGCTCGTGGCGGAGCAGGAACATCGACTCGAGGAGTTTCTCGGGATCCCGTTCGTCACCGGCGCGCACGGCCGTCTCGAGCGCGGCAACCTTCGAGGCCAGCGTGGACAAGTAGCCTCCCTGGCGGTGTGCGATGGCCGCAACGATGGCGTATGACAGCTCGAACGGAGTCGCCGGCTGCAGCCGACCGCCGGCGATCTTGCCCAGCACGTAGCTGGTCTCCCGGGTCGCCGTTTCGACCGATACGCCGACGCTGAGCGGGCCGTGGGTGGTGATGAGGTAATTGCGACCGATGAACTGGTCGAGCTCCACCAGGTGCACATGCCCGGCCTCGGCGGCCTCCGGGGCATGCAGGATCAGGAACAGGTGATCCGCATAGGCGTGGATCTTTGGCAGATGGCTCCGATCGAGCACGTCGCGCAGCGCCAGCCCGTGGAAGCCGAAGAGGTCGCCCATGCGTTGTGCGCCAGGCTCGTCGCACTCCACCACGTCGATCCACACGAAGCCTTCCGGTCGCGCCAGCAGGCTCTCGACATCGGCCCAGCCGTGCTCTTCCACGGTCGTCGCCGAAACCCAGCGAACCTGGGTGGCACGGCTGTCGATCGCCTGAACCGCGCTCGGTTGGGCAGCCTGCATGGCCATGGCGTAGCCAGCATACGTCGCGCCGTGCCCGATCTCAGGTGATGGCTCCGCGGACAGGCAGTGGTACGGTTTCGGAGGTCCTCGAGCTGGCGGAGGTCATGGTGGCGAAGAAGGGACGCGCGGGACACGACACCACG
>VBJP01000308.1 GCA_005880165.1 Chloroflexota bacterium
GAGGATCCAGATCTCGTCGACGGAGGGGAGGTCGTCGCGCACCGCGTTCAGGGCAGCGAGGTTCGAATGGATGTCCGAGAGGACGGCGATTCTCATGGGCCGGTCGGAGTATACCGACGCTCCCGTGCGCCTCAGCCCAGCGGCCGCCGGGCGGGCTCTCCCGGACGGCGCGGGTAGCGGGTGGGCGTCTGGCCCTGCTTGGCGACGCGCACGAAGCGGTGATCGCCGAGCTGGGACGGACCCGCCGCGAGCAGCTCCGGCAGACCGCCTCCGAGCTGGGCTGCCGCCCGAGCACCGCGCTGCAGCTCGTCTCCATGCGCAGCCATGGGCCCCTTCCATGCGATCAATCGCCCGCCTGGCAAGAGAAGCGGAAGGGCCAGCTCAGCGAGCACAGGGAGCGTCGCCACGGCGCGAGCCGTGACGAGGCCTGCGCGCTCGCGGTAACGCGGGTCGCGGCCCAGCACCTCCGCCCGCTCGGCGACGACCTCGACTCCCGGCAGACCCAGCTCCTCGACGAAGGCCGCCAGGGCTCGCGCCTTCTTGCCGACCGATTCGACCAGCCGCCAGGAGAGATCCGGTCGCGCGATGGCGATGGGGATGGCGGGGACGCCTCCGCCCGACCCCAGGTCGACGGCGCGCGGGGCCGCGAGGTCGTCGAGGTGCGGCAACGCGGCGAGCGCATCAAGCAGGTGCCGGCGCGCAACGGCCTGCGGTTGCGTGACGCGGGTCAGGTTAAGCCGCCGGTTGGCCGCGAGCAGGAGCTCGACGAAGGTCTCGACGCGATCCAACATCGCCGCGCTCAAGCGCCCGGCAAGCTCCGGCACCGACTCGAGGTCCGCCTCGAGCTGCATCCGCGCCTGGTGGGCAGCAGTTCCGGGCTGCGTGCCGAGGGGTCCGGACACTAAAGATGCTCCCGCTGGTGGCGTTTCGGTCTTCCCGGCCGCGGTCGATGGTTCGGCCGGCTCTCGCATCGGCCTCGACGACGCCCGGTTACCGTACTCGGCCACCGGTGGAAGCAGGAGCCCGATCGTCGCACCAGGCGCGTGTGGAGAACAAGCCGCTTATCCACGAAGAACGCGCGCTTTCCGGAAATGTGGATAAATCGCCGATCTATACTCGCCTCCGATGGTGCCCAAGATCCTTGGGGCAGGTACGATCGGAGTCTCGTGGCGGCGGATCTGACTGGCGCCACGGGCCCACGGTTCGCCCACGCCAGCGAGGCTGAGCTGGCAAGGATCCTCGACTTTTACCAGGTCGCATGGCGCTACGAACCCGACGTATTCCCCATCTCCTGGAACGCCTCCGGCGCGGTCGTCGAGTGTTTCGCGCCGGACTTCTACCTGCCCGAGATCGACCTCTACCTCGAGCTGACGACCCTGAAGCAGTCGCTGGTGCGGAAGAAGAACCGCAAGCTGCGCTGGATGCGCCTGCTCTACCCGGAGACCAGGGTGAAGCTGCTCTACGCGCGTGACTTCCGAGCCCTGATGGTGAAATACGGCAGGCTCGACTTCCTGGGTGAGGTGCTGGGGGCCAACGGACACGGCGCTTCTCCACGCTCGGCGACCGCGCCACAACCCTCCGAACCGGCGGCATGACGATCCACGACGACGTGCAGGAGGTGCTGCTGACCGAGGACCAGATTCGGGGACGTGTGGCAGAGCTGGGCGTGGAGCTCGCTCACGACTACTCGGATCGGCAGCCGGTGCTGGTCTCGGTGCTGAAGGGCTCGATCGTCTTCCTGGCCGATCTGATCCGCGCGACCGAGCTGCCTCTGTCGGTCGACCTCATGGAGCTGTCGAGCTATGGCGCGGCCATGGAGAGCAGCGGCCAGGTGCGCATCCTCAAGGACCTGTCGGGCTCGATCGAGGGGCGCGACCTGATCGTGGTCGAGGACATCATCGACACCGGTCTGACCCTGAACTACCTGCTGCGCTACCTGCACGAGCGCACGCCGGCTTCGGTGCACATCTGCTGCCTGCTCGACAAGCCGGCGCGACGTCTCACGGACATCCACATCGACTACCGCGGTTTCACCATCCCGGACCGGTTCGTGGTGGGCTATGGCCTCGACTTCGATGAGCACTATCGGAACCTGCCCTACATCGGCGTCCTGCGACCATCGGTCTATGGCGGGGCCGAACCGAGGACCTGACCGTGCCCGACGGAACGCGCCGTTTCCGGTTTCTCGTCCTGCTGGGAAGCCTGCTGATGATTGCCTCCGGCTTTCTGCCGTGGTGGCACGCGGGCGGCGACCTGGTGAACGGCATCCAGCTGCCAGCGGCGACCGGCATCGGTCTCGAGGGAGCCGGACTCGCGATCTACGGCGCTGCCCTCGCCTGCCTGGTGCTCCTCGACATCGGCTACATGCGGGGCCGATGGGGGGACCTGACCGTGCCCGACGGAACGCGCCGTTTCCGGTTTCTCGTCCTGCTGGGAAGCCTGCTGATGATTGCCTCCGGCTTTCTGCCGTGGTGGCACGCGGGCGGCGACCTGGTGAACGGCATCCAGCTGCCAGCGGCGACCGGCATCGGTCTCGAGGGAGCCGGACTCGCGATCTACGGCGCTGCCCTCGCCTGCCTGGTGCTCCTCGACATCGGCTATATGCGGGGCCGATGGGGCTTCGTGCTCGACGCACCGGCTGCCTACCTGACCCTGGGGCTCACGGCCGCCGGCGCGCTCCTCTATCGGGGCTGGGAGCTCTGGTCGCTGGGCTACTTGCCGCTGCCCCAACGCTCGCCCGGTCTGGCGGTGGCGGCCGTCGGGATCGCCACCCTGCTGTACGGCGCCGGAAGCGGCTTCGGCGCGCGCCGGTATCAGTGAGCGGTCAGCGCGCGGGCGGTAGCACGAGCGGACTCAGGAACAGCCAGCCCAGCACGACAAGCACCAGGAGCGCTGCAAGCAAGAGGATCGGGCGCAGGTCCGGACGGTAGTCGCGGGGCGAGCGAGGCGGTGGCGCCATTGGGCAGCGAACGCTAGATCTCGCCGAGGTAGGCCTGACGAACCTGCTCGTTGGCTGCCAGATTGTTGGCCGTGTCGGACAGGATGATCTTCCCGGTCTGCAGGACATATCCCCGCTGCGCGACGTTGAGGGCCATCAGCGCATTCTGCTCCACCAGCAGGACGGTGGTCCCCTGCGCGTTGATCTCGCCGATGATCCGGAAGATCTGTTCGGTCAGGATCGGAGAGAGGCCCATCGACGGCTCATCGAGAAGGAGGACGCTCGGCTGGGTCATGAGGGCTCGCCCGATGGCGAGCATCTGCTGCTCGCCCCCGGAGAGCGTGCCCGCCTTCTGGGTGCGCCTCTCCTTCAGGCGGGGAAAGAGGTCAAGGACGCGCGCGAGATCGGCGGCGACCTCAGGCCCGCTCCGACGGAACGCTCCGAGGTCGAGGTTCTCCGCTACCGTCATGCGACTGAAGACACGCCGGCCTTCGGGCGCGTGCGCGACGCCCAGCCCGACCACCTCGTGCGCCGGCAAGTTGGTGATGTCGCGCCCCTTCAGACGGATGGTCCCCTCTCGGGCCCGCTCGATCCCGCTGATCGTGCGCAACGTCGTGCTCTTGCCGGCGCCATTCGAGCCGATGAGCGTCACGATCTCGCCCTGCCCGACGTGCATCGTCACCCCTTTCAGGGCATGGATGTTGCCGTAGTAGGTGTGGACGCCACTCAACTCGAGGATGCGCTCCCCGTCGGAGGCAGACGGGCCGGACTCGCGCTGGCTGACGACAGCCGGTTCGGTGCTCATGCCGTGGCCTGCTTGCCGAGGTAGGCCTCGATCACCCGAGGATTGGCGCGGATCTCCTCCGGCGAGCCTTCCGCGATGCGCTCGCCGTAATCGAGGACGGTGATCCGTTCCGAGACGCCCATGACCACTTTCATGTCGTGCTCGATGAGCAGGATGGTGAGCTCAAGCTCACGTCGCAGCCGTGCGATGAGATCGGTCATCTGGCGGGTCTCACCCGGGTTCATGCCGGCGGTCGGTTCGTCGAGCAACAGGAGCTTGGGGTCGGATGCCAGCGCCCGCGCCAGCTCGAGCCGTCGCTGGTGGCCGTACGGCAGGTTCTTCGCCAGATCGTCGGCGTAGCGTCGCGGAAGGCCCACCTCGTCGAGAAGCTCGAGCGCCCGCTGCTCCACCGCCGCCTCTTCGCGCGCCACGTGAGGCAGGCCGAGCACCGCCTCGTACCACTGCGCCTTCATCCGCACGTGACGTCCCACCATCACGTTGGCGAGCACGGTCATGTCGGCGAACAGGCGGATGTTCTGGTAGGTCCGCGCGATCCCAAGCTCGGCAACCTCGTGGGGTGCCATGCCGATCACGCTCGTGCCGTCGAACTCGATTGTTCCCGAGGTCGGCTCGATGATGCCGGTCAGCTGGTTGAAGAAGGTCGTCTTGCCCGCCCCGTTGGGGCCGATCATGGAGACGATCGCGTATCGGGGGATCTCGAAGTCGATCTCGCGATTGGCGACGAGGCCCTCGAAGCGCTTGGTGAGGTGGTGGACGCTCAGGATCACGTCCGCCATCGGTGACGTGGGCGGCGTGCCCAGCCCATTCATGACGTGCCCCTTTGCGGCATGAGGTCGCCGTCGACGGTCTCCTGCTCTTCCCCGCTGTCCGCTTCGTGCAGCTCGCGCTGGCGATTGCGGTTGGGAATCAGGCCCTCCGGCCGCAGGAGCATCATCGCAACCAGTACCCCGCCGTAGACGAGGACGCGGTACTCGACGAACTCGCGGAGGAGCTCCGGGAGGCCGATCAACACGATGGCGCCGAGGATGACGCCGGGGATGCTCCCCATGCCGCCCAGGATGATCACGGCCAGGACCGTGATGGAGACGAACACGTCGAAGCTCCCCGGGAAGACCGATCCAAGCTGCACCGCGAAGAGGGCCCCAGACAGGCAGCCCGTCGTGGCGCCCAGTGCGAAAGCGAGCAGCTTGTAGTTGACCGTGCTCACGCCCGTTGCCTCCGCCACCGATTCGTCTTCGCGCATGGCGTTCCAGGCGCGGCCGATCCTCGAGTTGGAGAGCCGGTAGGCGAACACCGCGGCGACGGCACAGAACGCGAAGATCGGGTAATAGAGCACCTGTGGCCCGGTTGCGAAGATGTGC
>VBJP01000309.1 GCA_005880165.1 Chloroflexota bacterium
CGCGTACATGGACACCACCTCGCGCACGGTCAGGTACTGCTGAACGCCGGATTGCTGGAGGACGATCCCCATCCGGCTCATCAGGTCCCGCTCGCGCCGAGCCGGATCATGGCCGAGCACCCGCACCTCGCCGGCGCTTCGCGATCGGTATCCCTCCAGGACCTCGACGGTGGTCGTCTTGCCCGCGCCGTTGGGACCGAGCATCGCGAAGATCTCGCCGCGCTCGACGTGCAGGTCGATGCCGCGCACGGCCTCCAGGCTGCCGTACGACTTGCGGAGGCCGTGGACCTCGATGGCGACGTCGCCCTCCGCGGCGCCATTGGCGGCCGTCACGGACGGCCGCTGGCGATGATCATTTCGCGACGAGGATGGTCCACACCGATGCCACGAAGCCGAGCGCCACGAAGGCGATCAACGCCAGTGGCAGCAGGGCAACCCACAGGTTCTGCTCCACGATCTGGTGCTGCGGATCGCGGTGGTCGACGTGCAGGTCATGGATGGTGTCGACCACGATCTCCTGCCGTTCCGGGGTCCCAGCCGGCTCAGTCTCCATGGACGCCTTTCACTCCTTGCCGATGATGAGTCCGAGCTGACGCGTGAGATCGCCTCTGCTCAGCTCGCCGATCTGCCGCCCGGCGACGCGCCCCTGGCGGTCGATGAAGAACGACTCGGGTGGCGCGAAGACCCCGTAGGACTGGGCCACCTCTCCGGTGACGTCCATGGCCGCTGGCCAGGTGGCCTGCATGCGAGCCATGAAGGCGCGGGCTGCCTCCGACCGGTCCTGGAAGACGATGCCCACCACCGCCAGGCCATCGGCCCGGTGCTGCGTCATGGCGGTCTTGAGGAGGGGGAACTCCTCGACGCAGGAGGCGCAGTAGCTCGCCCAGAAGTTGACGATCACCGGCCGACCCCGCAGGTCCGCTAGCCTTACGGGATTGCCGTCGAGGTCGGCAAGCGCGAAATCGGGCGCCGCTGAGCCGATGAGCGGCGCCGGAGCCGCACCCAGCGTGAGGCGCCCCGCCAGCAGCGCCAGCAGGAGGAGCGGCAGGACGGCGGCGGTGACCAGATAGGCGAACGGCAGGCGCCGGATGACGGGCCGACCAAGACGCAGGCCCCCGCGCTCGGTGGGCGCCGGACCGGCGGCCCGGAGGTGTCGCGCGCCGCGGGGAAGGGCGGCCATCAGTGTCCAGGAGCCTCGTCGTGCGGGCCGCGCTCGGTCTCGTGCCACTCGCGACCCGCGGCGCGCACCCAGGCGACCGCGGCGTAGGCGATCACCAACACGCCCACCGCCGCGAGGGCATACAGCAACGGACTGATGCCATGGAGCGCCAGCCCGGCGCCCAGGATCGCGGCCCCGACCGAGAAGATGAAGGGCAGCAGGCTGGGATTCGGCAGGTGCACCCCGCGCGGTGGACGCGGTCGCCCCCCCGGCCCGGCCTGTCGACTGGTAATCGCGAAGACGAGACCCAGCACGAAGAGGATCCCGACGCCAACGATCAGGTAGCCGACGATCGTGTCAGCCGGCATGGCGTGCTCCGCGATCGGCCTGAGCGGACATGGTCAGCGCAGGAAGTAGAGGGTCGTGAACAGCGCGATCCACACCACGTCGACGAAGTGCCAGTACATGCTGATCGCCTCCACCGCGATGTGGTTGCGCGCGCTGAACTGGCCCTGCACCGATCGCGCCAGCAGGATCGTCAGGCCCACGGCGCCGCCGAACACATGGGCCCCGTGGAAGCCGGTGAGCGTGTAGAAGGTCGTGCCGAAGATGCCGTCGCCGATCCCGAAGCCCAGCTGTGAATAGTCGTACAGCTGCCCGAGCAGGAATGCCACGCCGAGCGCCAGGGTCAGGCCGATCCAGCGCTTGAGCGCGCGCTGATCCCCGCGACGGATGGCCCACACCGCGAACTGCATGGTGAAGCTGGAGCTGAGCAGGATGATCGTGATCGGCAGGGCGATGGGAAGAATCTCGAGCGGGGCCGCGCCCTCCGGCGGCCCCCAAACGCCCTGATGCGCCGCGCGGCTGTTGAAGTAGGCAGCGAAGAGCCCGCCGAAGAACATCACCTCGCTGGCGATGAACAGGAGCATGCCGAGCAGCGGGGTCGGCATGCCGACCTGCCGACGCTCGACCTCCACGATGGCGGTGGGACCGGTCACGGCGGGCGCCTGGGCGCTCACGATTCGGCCTCCGTCTCGTCGGCAACAGCCGCAGGAACGAGGTGCTCGCGGTCATGCTTGTGCCGGAGATCGAAGACCGGCCGCTCGGAGCGAATCGGTGGCAGCGTGTCGAAGTTGTACGGCGGCGGCGGCGAGGTCGTGGCCCACTCCAGCGTGTTCCCCTCCCAGGGATCGTCGCCAACCTGCTCGCCGTTGATGAAGGTCGCGACCAGGTTCAGGAGCAGCGGCATGATGCTGATCGCGATCGTGAAGGCCCCTACCGTGGAGATGAGGTTAAGCACCGTCCAGCCCGCGTCCGGCGGGTAGTCGGCGACCCGACGCGGCATGCCCTGGATCCCGAGCATGTGCATCGGGAAGAAGGCCAGGTTGAAGCCGACGAACATCAGCCAGAAGTGCAGCTTCCCGAGCCGCTCGTTGAGCCGACGCCCGAACATCTTGGGGAACCAGTAGTACAGCGCGGCGAAGACGCCCATCACCGAGCCGCCGAAGAAGACGTAGTGCAGATGCGCGACCACGAAGTAGGTGTCCTGCAGGTGGAAGTCGATGGGCGGCTCGGCCAGCATCACGCCGCTGATGCCGCCGATCAGGAACATGCTGATGAAGCCGAGCGCGAACAGCATGGGCGTCGTCAGGCTGATCGACCCTCGGAAGAGCGTCGCCACCCAGTTGAACATCTTGACGCCGGTCGGCACGGCGATGAGCGCGGTCATGAAGCTGAAGAAGGGCAGGAACACCACGCCGGTGGTGAACATGTGGTGCGCCCAGACCGAGAAGCTCAGGAGACCGATGCCGATGGTGGCGAACACGAACGCCCGGTACCCAAACAGCGGCTTACGGCTGAAGACCGGAAGCACCTCGCTGACGACGCCCATCGCCGGCAGGATGACGATGTAGACCTCGGGGTGGCCGAAGAACCAGAAGATGTGCTGCCACAGGATCGGGTTGCCGCCCGTTGACGGCTCGAAGAAGGAGCCACCGTAATTCCGGTCGATGAAGAGGGCGATCAATCCGGCGGTGAGCACAGGGGTGGCGAGGAGGATGAGGGTCATCGTCACCAGCACGGTCCAGACGAAGATCGGCATCCGGAAGAGGGTCATCCCCGGGGCCCGCATCTTGAAGATGGTGGCGATGAAGTTCACCGATCCCAGGATCGACGCGGTCCCGACCAGGATGAGGCCGATCAGCCACAGGTCCGTCCCAGGACCGGGGGAATACGCCGAGGAGAGCGGCGTGTAGCCGGTCCAGCCCTCGGCCGCGGCGCCGCCAAACAGGTAGCCGGACAGGATCATCAGTCCGCCCACCGGCAGCAGCCAGAAGCTGAGCGCGTTGATGCGCGGGAAGGCCATGTCTGGGGCGCCCAGCTGCAGCGGGACGACGTAGTTCGCGAACCCGGCGAGGACCGGCACCACGAACAGGAAGATCATGATCGTCCCGTGCATGGTGAAGGCCTGGTTGTAGGTCCGGTCGTCCAGGAACTGCAGCCCAGGCACCGCCAGCTCGCTGCGCACCACCAGGGCCAGCAGCCCGGCGGCGATGAAGAAGATGAACGCGTTGGCGATGTACATGATCCCGATCTTCTTGTGGTCGACCGTGGTCAGCCACTCGAGGATCCAGGACCGGCGG
>VBJP01000307.1 GCA_005880165.1 Chloroflexota bacterium
GATCGCGAAGTGCCGGTCGCCAACCGGGTCGGCGAGGAGGGGGAGGGTTTCACCATCGCCATGAGCGCCATCGACCAGGGCCGTTACACCGTGGCGGCCGGAAGCGTCGGCCTGGCCCAGGCCTGCCTCGACGCGTCGCTCAGGTACGCGCACGAGCGCAAGACGTTCGGGGATGAGATCGGCCGGCATCAGCTGGTGAAGGAGATGCTGGCCAGGATGTACGCCGGCCTCGAGGCGGGGCGGCTCCTCGTGTTCAAGGCCGGCACCCGGAAGAACGCCGGCGAGCGCAACACGCGCGAGACGAGTCTTGCGAAGTGGTTCTGCACCGATCATGCCGTCCGGTCGGCCCTGGATGCCATTCAGATCCACGGGGCCTACGGGTACAGCAACGAATACCCGGTCGAGCGCTACCTGCGCAACAGCAAGGGATCGGTCATCTACGAGGGAACCTCGCAGATTCACACCCTGATCCAGGCCGACTACCTGCTCGGCTATCGGCGCGACCAGCCCCTGCGCATGTCCCAGCCACCCTTCGAAGGGGAGATGTAGCCGAACGGGCCGCACCGGCGTCCGAGGCCGCCCAGGCAACGCTCGACGCTCGTCACCGGCTCGTGTGGTAGGCGCGGACTCCGGCGCGCGCGCCAATTGGATTATCGACGCTCTTTGTAATCGTGGACCGGCCGCATGCGGGAGGTTGGCGGCAGCTCCCGGAAGCAACGCCAGGCCCAGGTTGAGCGAGAGCCGTGCTGCGCGGAGAACACGGTCCATCATTCAGCCGGCTCGAGCGTCAGGGTCGCCACCGTGGCGGCCGCCACCTCCGACTCCGCCCACGCAATCGGCACTCCCTCGCCGCGTTGCCAGAGCGCGAAGAGATCCCCGTAATGTCGCGAGAGGGGGTTTCCGCTTTGGCCTCCGGCGAGCGAGAAACGGCTGGCGGCGGGGTTCCCCAGGTCGACGACGCACCGCGTGTTCGCCAGGAATCCGGGGTTGCCGAACGGCGCCATCGGTCCATTCGAGGCTTGCATGGGCGTGTTGCTGTCGCCGCCCATCGGGATCGGGCCCAGGTTGAAGATCCGATCGAGTGGCCGGCGCACACCCAATGGATGCTCGAGCGTCAGCGGCCGCAACGAACCCCATCGCCATCCGCCCGGATCTGTCCCAAAGCCTTCTTCCAGAACGCGCGTCGCCTCGTCGAGCGACTCGATCACCTCGGCGTCCCAGCCCGAGGATCCAAACCAGCCCGCCGGCTGCTCGCGCAGCAGACGGACCAGCCGGCCCATAGCCCGCGTCGAGAAGAGCGTGCGCGGCACGATCTGCCCGAATCCCTGTCCGATGGCCCAGGGCCAGGCCTTTGGCGCCTTGGCCTGGGCGATGCGACGCGTGAGCGCAGCGCCGAAGGCCTGATAGACCGATGCGCCGATCGAGTCGGCCGCCATCTGACCGTCCCAGGCCTCCAGCAGTCCGAGGGCCTTTGCGGCCCTGGGGTGAGACGCCGCGTCGACGGTGAGCGCCAAAAGGGTGTCGCGCAGCTCGCGCCATGGCAGGCACGCGACATCCATCTGCAGCCGCTGGGCGGCTGCGACGTCCCAGCCGTCCCGGCTGGAGAGGACCTCACCGATCCGCGCCAGGCGATAGCCATCGACGTAGTCGACACCCAGGAAGGGGCCGAGCCCGTCGGGCACGGGCTGACCGTTGGCGGTCGCCACCCAACCGGTCGCCGGATCGCTCAGGAACGGCATCTTCTCGAAGGGGACCAGGGATTCCTCCCAGCCGTTGGCCGGATCCGCGGCGGGCAGCGGCACCGTCCCGTTGCCGGTCTTGCGGCGGGGCAGCTGTCCCACCAGCTGCCAGCCGATCCGGCCATCGCGATCGGCGTAGACCACGTTGAGGGTCGGCCCCGGCCATTCGGCGAACGCGCTGCGGAACGCCTCGAATGACCGGGCTTGCACGACGTCGAGGAAGCCCCGAATCGGCAGCGCCCGGAGCCAGACCGCCGACATCGAGAGGGCCTGGGGCAGCGCTCCATCGAGGAGCGCGGTGATAACCGGCCCGCGATTGGTGACTAGCACCCGCTCGTTGACCGTCTCGGCGCCCTTCACTGCGATCCGTTCGCTGATCACGGCGCAGGCGACCATCTCGTTGCCTTCGCGCACGGACGCGCCGTCGGGGCCGATCTCCTCGACGAACAGGTCCGTATCGTCGGTGAGTGCCGCCGTGATGCCCCACGCGGCGAAGCCGTTGGTTCCGATTGGGATCGCAGGCCCGCCGACGAACGAGGCACCGGCCACCTCCCAGTCGGGTGTGCGCAGATGCGCGAGGTACCACGGCGCCGGGAGCCGCGGGGCGAGGTGCGGGTCGTTTGCCAGCAACGGT
>VBJP01000310.1 GCA_005880165.1 Chloroflexota bacterium
CGCTCGGTTCAGCCCTACTTCGTGCTGCAGGGCAACATCTGCGCGCTGCTCGCAGCGAAGGACCACGTCAACGTGTTCGTGTACGACGGTGCAATCGTTCCCGACCCGGAGGGCATCATCACCGCCGGCCACGACAACCAGACGGCGCGCACTGTAGGGATTCGGAAGGGCGAACGGATCAACGCCCGCGCGCTCACTGCGATGTTCAAACAGATCATCGCCAACAATCGGGCAGGCGGCTGGCGCAAGCTCAAAGCGAACACCTGACCCTGGACGCGAAGGCGTCGCAATCGGTCAGGGGAGCGGCGGGTTGCGCACCTCGGGGAGCTGCTGCAGCGACCACGTGTTGCCATCCGGGTCGCTGAAGAAGACGAACGAACCCCAGGCCATGACCTGGACGTCGCTGGTCTCGACGCCGCGTCCCCGCAGCTCGGTCTTGGCCGCCTCGGCGTCCTCGATCACCATCTGGAGACCCTTCTGTGAGCCGGGCGCCATCTCGGTGATGCCCAGCCCCATCACGATGGAGCAGGCGGAGCCGGGCGGCGTGAGCTGCACGAAGCGCAGCTGGTCATTGACCTTGTGGTCGTGGTCGAGGTGGAAGCCGACCTGGTCGACGTAGAAGGCCTTGGCACGGTCGACATCGGTCACAGGAACGGCGACGAGCTCGAGCTTCATGTCCATGGGCCCACTCTAGTCCAGGTGCTGCTTCATGACCCAGGGTGCTGCATTGGCGCCTGATGACGCCTGGAGGCGCCGCTCGATATCACCTGGGTGCTACATCAGAGCCAATCGACCGTTCCTTGCGCTGTTGCAGCACCTAGCTCAATGCGTATCGGGACAGCAGACGTGTCGTGATCGCGGGCGACCATCCGCTCATGAGCCTCCTGGTCTATCGCCAGTTCATCAACCGGGACCTCCCGCGCCTGGAGCGGGGCTGCACCTCGAAGGCAATGTTCATCAGCCGCCGCGAGGCGGTCAGCGCGACCCGTCGCGGCCATCGCGGAGATGGGGCGCTGCACCCGTATCACTGCGGCAACTGCGCCGGCTGGCACCTCGGCCATCCGAGGCGCGCCCGATAGGCCCGTAGGCTATCGTCGGGTTCGCTCTCCGGGCAGGGCCGTCCAGCGGCCGCTGCGGTTGCCGATGCCGGCCCTGGCTGCATGGCCAGGCCGGCTCGCGCGATCGCCGAATCGGCGAGGACGCTTCTGCGCCATGGGCGAAGGGCGTGCCGCCTGGCGATGGGGCATGCGCCCGCCCCCGCCACCACCGGTACGCAGGCGAATTGGCTCCGGACGGATGGAGGGGTCTGGCTCGAAGCCAGGGACGACCTCGGTCGGGATGCTCGAACCGAGCAGCCGCTCGATGTCGCGAAGCATCGGTCCTTCGTCCACGCAGACCAGCGAGATCGCGTCGCCCTCCAGACCGGCGCGACCCGTCCGCCCAATGCGGTGCACGTAGTCGTTGGCGACCATGGGCAGCTCGTAGTTGACGACGTGGGGGAGCGACTCGATGTCGAGGCCACGGGCGGCGACCTCGGTGGCGATCAGCAGGGTCACGCGGCCCGCCTTGAAGTCGGCCAGCGCCCGAATGCGCTGCGGCTGGGACTTGTTGCCGTGGATGGCGGCGGTGGCGATGCCGTCCTCCCAGAGCTGTTCCGCGAGCTTGTTGGCGCCGTGCTTGGTGCGGGTGAATACGAGCGCCTGCTCGATCGCGTGCGTGCGGACCAGGTGTGAGAGCAGCTCGCGCTTGCGGTGGCGGTCGACGGGGTGAACCAACTGGCGGACCAGGGCGATTGGGGTGTTGGGCGGCGTGACCTGGACCGATGCCGGCGCGGTCAACAGTCCCTGCGCCAGGTTTCGGATCTCGTTGGAGAACGTTGCGGAGAAGAGCAGGTTCTGGCGCTTGGCGGGGAGCAGGGCCAGGATCGCGCGGATGTCGCGGATGAAGCCCATGTCCAGCATGCGGTCGGCCTCGTCGAGGACGAGGATCTCCACGCCGCTGAGGTCGATGGTTCGCTGACGGGCGTGGTCGAGCAGCCGTCCCGGCGTGGCCACCACGATCTCCGGGTTGCGGCGCAGGGCGTTGACCTGCCCGACGAACCCGACGCCACCGTAGATGGTGGTCGAGCGCCGGGAGTTGGCGCCGTAGACGCGGACGCTCTCTTCGACCTGCAGCGCCAGCTCCCGGGTGGGAGCCAGGATCAGGGCCCGGATGCGTCGTTGGCCGGGACGCTCGGAGGCGGCCAGGCGCTGGAGCATGGGCAGGACGAAGGCGGCGGTCTTGCCGGTGCCGGTTTGGGCGCCGGCCATCAGGTCGCGCCCGGCCAGCACGTGGGGGATCGCCTCACGTTGAACGGGAGTGGGAAGGGTATAGCCCTGTGCCGCGACGGCACGGAGCAATCCGGGCGCAAGCCCGAGTGCAGAGAAGGACATTGGGGAGAAAGCTCCTGACGAGGCCCACCCGCGGGACGCGGGGCCCGGTCAGGGCGAGGGTTGAATCGGGATCGGGGCGGTGATGAAACCGCGGCGCGGACCGGAGCGCCAATCGAACACGTTTTCGAAATCATACACGAAATGCGCGGTGACCGCCCGGACTTTCGATTGGCCCCTTCGTTTGTCAGGCGCTCTCTTGCGCTGCACAGCTGCACGTCCCTGCGCGCGATGCACGGGCGCACGGGTGCACAAACTGGACGCTGACAGCGCCGAACGTCGGCAGCCGAGTCAGGCGCTTGGCGCCTGGCCGTAGCCCATCGGTCCTGCACGGAAGTTGGGCACGTCGAGTACAGTGGGGTCCCCATTTGCGAGATGTTCTGAATGACCGAGCTCTGTATTCATGGCTTCCGAACCGAAGAATGCGCCTCGTGCCGGACCTGTCCGCACGGGCTGAACGCCGCGCGCTGCGGCCGATGCGTCACCGCCGCCCGGGCGGTATCCCGACGCCCCCAGGCCGTTTCAACCACGACCTATCCATCCGAGCAGCACGCCGGCTTCGAGATCTTCTATGTGCCGGCTGTGAGCGGGTGGCACTACCGCGGCGCTGACGCCGCGCCGTCGCCGCTCTCGTATCGGTCTGCCTTCCTGGCTCGCAAAGCCGTCGACGAGCTCGCTGCCAGCGCCTGACCCAGCCGGGCACCCTCCTTGCGCCTCTCGGGGAGCGCGGGTATACTCTCCGTTCCTGGTCGCCCGGAGCGGCGGCCTTTCGCTGTGTCCCACACAACGACGTTTAGACAGCAGATTGAGGGTGCGTAGCGCTTGGCGAAAAAGGATGCCATCGAGGTCGAGGGTGAGGTCGTGACCCCGCTCCCGAACGCGATGTTCAAGGTGCGCCTGGAGAACGGGCACGAGGTATTGGCCCACATCTCCGGCAAGCTGCGACAGAACTTCATCCGCATCCTGCCTGGCGACACGGTCCGCGTCGAGCTGAGTCCCTACGACCTCACCCGGGGTCGAATCACGTACAGGATGCGATGAAGGTTTCTGCCTCGGTCAAGCCCCGCTGCGAACGCTGCAAGGTGATTCGGCGTTCCGGCGTGGTCATGGTCATCTGCCCCATCCCCAAGCACAAGCAGCGCCAGGGCTAGGGGAGAGTTCGTGGCACGTATCGCCGGCGTCGACATCCCGCGTGAGAAGCGCACGGTCATCGCCCTCACCTACATCTACGGCATCGGTCCCACGGCCGCGCGCCAGATCCTGACCGTCGCCAACGTCTCGGCCGACACGCGCTCGCGCGACCTGACCGAGGACGAGATCAACCGCCTGCGCGAGGTCATCGACCGCCGCTACAAGGTCGAGGGTGACCTGCGGCGCGAGGTGAGCCAGAACGTCAAGCGCCTGATGGACATCGGCTCCTACCGGGGCGTGAGGCATCGGCGCAACCTCCCGGTGCGGGGACAGCGCACCAAGACGAACGCCCGACAGCGCCGCGGACCGCGCCGCACCGTGGGCATCCGTCGCAAGAAGTAAGTCCAAACCCGAACCGGGCCACATCGGTCCGGTCTGAGAACAGATCTGAGCACACAGGAGTTCCATGGCTGAGCGGAAGCGCGCGACTCGCGCCAAGAAGCGCGAACGAAAGAACGTCCCGATAGGGCACGCCCACATCCAGTCCACGTTCAACAACACGATCGTGACGATCACCGACACGACCGGGAACGTGCTGAGCTGGGGTTCGGCGGGACTGGTGGGCTTCAAGGGCTCGCGCAAGAGCACGCCCTACGCCGCGGCGCAGACCGCGGAAGGCGCCGCCAAGCGCGCCATGGAGCACGGCATGCGGCACGTCGAGGTCTTCGTCAAGGGCCCCGGCGCCGGCCGCGAGCAGGCGATCCGCTCCCTGCAGGCCGCGGGCCTGGAAGTGACCGCCATCACTGACGTCACGCCCATCCCGCACAACGGCTGCCGCCCACCCAAGCGGCGGAGGGTCTAGGTCATGGCGCGATACACCGATCCGGTCTGCCGCATCTGCCGTCGCGAGGGGCTGAAGCTGTTCCTCAAGGGCAGCCGCTGCTACACCAAGAAGTGCTCG
>VBJP01000035.1 GCA_005880165.1 Chloroflexota bacterium
GCCCGACCGGATAGGCAGATCTGAGCGTGGAGACGGCATCGACGGACACCCGCGGACACCATGGCTGGCCCTGCAAAACCGCGTACACGGGTTCGATTCCCGTCGTCGCCTCCGCCATCCTGAGTACGAAATCGACCCCGACGAGCTACGCCGAGGGCGCACGCTTTCCGCTGACGGCCACGCTGACAGCTACGGACTACCTAGAGGGCGAATGAGCAGCCCGGTATGCCATTTCCCGGGCTGAAGATGGGTCCCGCCGGTGGAATTTTTGGTCAGCGCCGGCCGGCGGGACCCTAGGTTCCAGGGGGACCTGATGGCGTCAGTTGGCGCCCAGGTAGCCGCAGTACGCAGCCGCGTTGATCACGGATTCGCCGTTGAAGGTATGGGTGAAGGAGCAATGGCGAAGACGCTGCCCGAGCCGGGAAGCGTGAAGCGCCACTGCTGCCCGGTGAAGCTGAGGGTGAGGACGTCACCGGCAAGGGAGAGATGGGAGGGCGCCGGGCTCAGGCCGGTCAGCGAGTTGCCGTTGGGTCCCGTGATCATCCCCGTCAACTGCGGCGTGGTTGTCAACTCCCGAACGAAGTTACCGGATTGGTCGACGTAATCGGTGACGTAGGCGGTGCTGGTTACGCTCACGGTCAGAGGCTGGCTGCACGGGTTGAAGTAGCCACCCGGATCCTCAATGAAGGTCTCGTTGATCGGCAAAACCGTCCGTGTTGGCTGGGCGCCCATCGCGGTCGACGCGAGCAGCAGGGTTAGCGGTGCGGCGAGCAGCGTGGAACGGAGCATGGATGCGCGCATGACAGGTACCTCTTCAGCTTGCAGGCTCAAAGGCTCAGCCCTTTGACGAAGGCTATCGGAGGCGGACTACGGAGCGACTGCGGAGGGCGGCCTTACGCCTGCGGGAGGTTCCGCGGCATAGTCTCGGCAGGGGCGCCCTCATCCCTTCCCTATTAGACGTCTGTTCTATCGTTCCCGGTCAACTACCTCGTCTCTGGCAACGTCGAGGTGCAACCGGCGCGTGTCGCGGACGTTTGGCGCGGCAGGCGCTGGGCCCTCGCCGAGGGACGCGCTCCAGGTTAGGCAGGCGTTTGGGCTCGGGCGACCATGACCGATCCCAGCGGATTGGTTAAGACCGGCGCTGTAACGAGCCTTTGTCGCCTCGGTTTCAATTCGCGCGGCGGCGCTTCCTGGAGTCTATCGCCGCTCCTCGGCTGCCTCGGCCCGACGCGCCATCAGCTGCTCGATGCGACGCCGATAGCGGATGCCGGACGAGTGGCGCGACAGAAACCTGAGGTATTCCGGATCCTGCCTGTTCAGCTCCTCGAGCGTCCACCCTGCATACCGCCCGAAGTCGACGACATTGGAACCCAGGCCGGATTCCCTCGAGCGTGGCCGTGGCTCGGCATAGCCCATGACGATCGGGACGGCCGCCGCCGCCCTGGTCCGCTGGATGTCGTAGACGGCTCGGCGATCGACGGTCCGCACGGCCTCGTAGGCCGCGTTGAGCTCGACCATCCTGCGGTTCGCCCCCGGTGACGGGTCTCGATCGGGGTGGTACTCGCCTGCCAGGATGCGGTACGCCGGCTGGATTACCAGCTGCCTCGCCTTCGGGTGCGCCTCTAGCACTTCGTAGGCGTCGCGCTCCGGCATCTCGCAGTAGCCTCCGCGCTCGGGATTGGGCGCATAGTCTGCCCAGGGTCAGTGCGCGACGCCAAGAGGCCTAGAAGTACCGGCCTCCCCTCCTCGCGCAAATCGACGCAGTGAAGCGGCGGACCTCACTCATCCTTAATGCACGAGGATCTGGCCCCGGAGGGCGGGCAACGGCAACGACTCGGCCTCCGTCCCGAGCACGTCGCGTTCCTCGCGTGTCAGCCGGCGCCAGGGGCTGATCGTAATGGCACGTTCCGCCCGTCGCCATGTCCCGATGATCTCGCCTCCCAGAAGGACAGCGCCCGGCCAGACGCGTGGGGTCCAGACCGAGGTTCGGCGGTCGGCATCGGGCACCATGAGCTCTCGATCTGCCCCCTGGAGGAGGAAGTACGTATCACCGCTCGGGAGGAGCCGGGCGGCAGCGGTAGGCCCGGCCGGAGCGCGGACCATCGGCTCGTCGCTGGTCAGAATCCCGCCATCGCGGGTAGGCGTGTGCACAGGCGTGAGCGCCGTACCGAGCGCATCGAACGCGGCCAGGGCCGCCCGGGGTCCGATGCTGGCCCACCGGGTGAATGCCGCGGGCGTCGTGGGCCCGAAGACGTGCACGTACCGGCGCGTGAGCTCGAGGCGAGCTGTTGGAGTCGCTCGTCAAGCGCCTGGACCATGCGTCGGTACGCGAGGATCTGCGTTCGCGTGAGGTCGAGCCGCCGGACCGTCACGTCGTGGATTGTCCCATTCCGGGGAGAGTGCCCCGGCACAGCGTTACGGGGTGATCGAAACCGTCAGAGCGTCCTGGTTCACGTCGCAATCGGTCGGGTTGCCGAACTCATCGTGGAAGACGCTCGGTCCGTTCCCCGTCCAACCCAGGTAGACGTGCGAATCGTCAGAGCTGACACCAATGTAGTCGCCGATGAACGGGTTGCACGCGGTGGTCGTCTGCCCCCCATCGAGATTGCCGTTGAAGGCAGGGCTCCAGCCGCCATAGCTGTTGGCGGTTACGTCGAGCCCGGCACCGGTCGGATCGAGGCGCGAGTAGGTTATGTAGTTGAGTACGTCGTTCGGATCCCGAGTGCGGTCGTAGTAGACGATGTCGACCCGACCGTAGGGTGCCGCGTGCACCCACGGGAAGAACTCCTCGCCGTCGCTCGGCTTGAGCTGGACCGGATCGGTCCATGTGCTCAGGTCGCTGCCCCGGCCGCGGGTGAACCACATGTTCGAGGCGCCGCTGCGCCGGTCGTTCCATGCGATCGTGATGCGGCCTGCGGCGTCAATCCCAGGAGCGGGGTAGCTGCCGACGCGGTAGTCGCTGTTGACGAGATCGCGATTCACCGGATCGATCATGTTGGCGACCCTGTAGCTGGGCCCGAAGCTGGCGCCGCCGTCGGTGGACTTCGCCACGCGCACCTGGGCCACTCGGTTCGGTCCTTGGACGCTGTCGAACGACACGTAGACCGATCCATCAGGCCCAACGAACGGAATCGCATCCTGGTTCGCGTACTGCGAACCGGAGCTGACGGTCACCGGCGCAGCCCAGTGCACGCCGTCATGGCTGGCGAACAGGGTGATGGGGGCCTTGTTGATCCCGTGGAACTGTGCCTGGGCGACGTAGATCGAGCCGTAGTAGGGGCTGCCGACCCACGTGTCGGCGGTGATGGCATCGTGATCGGGGAACTGCCCATTGCTGCCCTTGTTGACGCCTTTTCCGAGGCCGGGATGGGTGAACGTCGCCAGCTTGGTGGGACTGCCCCAGGTGAGGCCGCCATCGGTCGACTTCGATACGAAGAGTGCGACGCCGCCCTTGGGCGCCGCGGCATTGCCGTACTTGTAGCCGTAGCACGCGAAGTAGGCGGTGCCGTCAGGCGCGAAGGTGACGGCAGGATCGCCCGCGAAGTCATAGATCCCGTTGCCAGGGTACGTATTGCCGTCGTTGTCCCACGGTGTGATGCCGGGGATGAAGGAGTTGGGCGACCAGGTCTGGCCACCGTCGAGGGACCGGCTCACGCCGCACCCCTCGTTGCGATTCCAGTCGTTCCAGCCGGTGACGACGTTCAGCGGATGGGTCGGGCTGTGGGCGATGGTGATCTCGTTGTTCGTGAACTCGTCGTTGCTGGCGTTGATGACCGCACCGATGGTGGTGGCCGCAGCCGGCTGCGCGTTCGCGGCGAGCAGAACGAGAGAGCCGATGATGGGGGAGAGGCGTCGGAGCATCGCGGAGGTCACCTCGTACGCGGGTAGCGGCGACGAATGCTCGGGGAACTCCATTGTACGTCGGTGATTGGGCCTTAGGACGACCTATGCAAGCCGCTTCTTGAAGCCGATGCGAGCCGGTCGGTCCTGAAAACCCAGGCGCCGGTTGATGGCCAGCATCGGCGCGTTGTCGAGATCGTTGTTGGTGATGACCTCACGAAGGCCCAGGGCCTGTGCTGCACGCAGTGCCTCGACCTTGACGGCGAATGCGAGTCCCTTGCCGCGATGCTCGCGCGCCACGCCGGTCATCCACATGTAGCCAACCCCCTCGGACTGGCTGATCACGTAGGAGAAGCCCACCGGAGACCCTTGCCAGAGGGCGATGGAGAAGGCGGCCGGCAGGGCGTGGGGTGCCATGATCCAGTCCCGGGTCCACTCCTCGAAGGTGGTCGGCTGGAGCTCCAAGACCGTGGGGATGTCCTTGGTGACGGTCAGGTTCAGCTCATGGAGCGCTCGCCGCAGCTGGGGGCTGTCTTCCTCCGCCAGCGAGGTGAACCGATAGCCCAAGGATGCCAGGCTTGCCATGTTTGCCGCATATGCTTCGGCATTGAACGCCGCCATGTCGAGGGTGGACTCATAGGTCCGGAATTCCTCGACGAACCCACGATGAAGGGCGAAATCAACCCCCTCCGGATGGGCAGCGCTGACGTTCACTCCCACCTCCGTACCTTGCGAGGCGTCCGACAGAGCGGCTTCGAGCAGGGCGCTCCCGATGCCGCGGCCTTGGAACTCGGGGTGCACATCGAGGATGAGCACGAGCGGCAGCAATTCTGGGACCCGCCGGAGGATGACGCAGCCAACCGTCTGGCCTGCCTCTTCGGCAACCAGGAATGGATGCGGCCGTTCTGGATCCGCGCGGCTCAGCACCCATCGCAGGACCTCTACCGTGACTGGCGGGTCGTCTGGCTGGGCGTCGGTGATCACGCCGGCAACGGCGGCATGGTCGGCATCGGTCGCCGGTCTAATCGCGAACATGCCTTCGACCATATCCATTGGCCACTGCGGCACGACTGCGGGTCCCAAGGCGGCGCGCTCAGATCGCCGGCTATGCCCTGAGCTGCGTGGGCGGTCCTGCTGCAACTCGCTCACGGACCTGGATCATTCGCTCGGGAACGTGGTGCGGCAACTCCCATCGGGTCTCGAGCCACCACGTGCACCCGGCGTCGGCCCATGGCCTGATCACCTTCGCAGCGGCGTCGGGATCGCCGGGAGTCTCCCCTTGGCCAATCAGGTCGAAGCCGGGGCCCGCGCCGTGTGCGGTGAGCCACGAGCGGACGGCCCGGGCATCCTGAGGCTCGCCCTCTCCGCTTTCGTCTTCGTATTGCGGCACAACGCCGTCGCAGCGGAGAACTCGACGCATCGACTTCGGTCTTGGCCACACCCCGACGACCCATATCGGAATGCGGTCCTGAACCGGCCGGCCGATGAGGAGCTGATCATCGAGTTGCAACTCAAAGTCATAGGCCCGGCCATGGTGCGAGCCGCGCGCAGCCCAGAGCTCACGCAACAGATCGATCCCCTCATCGAGGAGCGCGGCACGCTCCGGCAGATCCATCACCTCTCCGGTCAGCGGCAGGTCGTCGGTCACTGCGCCAAGGCCGACGGTGAGGATCGTGCGGCCGGCCGAGAGCTGATCGAGCGTCGCAACTTGGCTGGCCAGTTTCCACGGCCGACGCCAGGGAAGTGGGGTGAGCAGCGTACCGAGCCTGATTCGCCCGGTTCGCGCGGCCATCGCCCCGAGCAGCGTCCAGGCATCCACCCCGTATGCAGCCTCCCACACAAACACGCCGTCCCAACCGGACTCCTCCGCCAGGACGGCCTGCTCGAGCTGCTCTTCTGCTGTCCCGCCCGGAAGGATGATTCCGGCCTTGAGCAAGGGTCCCCTCCCGCGATGCAATGAGGCAGGGGATGCACGTGTCGAACTGTATTGACCCTAGTCGGTAGCTGAGATTCCGACAACCTCACACGGCAGGCAATCAAAGGCGGATGCTGGTTACGACCAGGACCACCGCGGCCACCGACATGGCGGCAACCGTGAGCCAGCCGAGAACATTGGAGACGAGGTGGTTCGTGCGCTTGCCCATGACCTCGTCGAGATCCATCCGGGCTAATCCCAGCCTCGGCGCGGGTCAGGCGCAGCCAGCGCGACCGGGACGCGCGGGCTCTCTATCGCATCTCCCGTGCCTGAATGCTTAGCTCGGATCAGCCCTGGCCATGAGGGGATGGCCGGAGAGACGGTTATGAGCCGCGGGCCTCTTGGGCGACCTATCCGTGCCCCTCGGTTTCTCCGGCGGCCACGGCCCGCCGGAGGATGTCCAGGACCCTGTTCTGGCCGTCGAGGATCGCGACCTGCTGCTTGGCGAGCTCGTGGAGGGCGACGAGGGTTGCGTGATCGGCCATCGCTCGCGCGTCGCTCGCCTTCTGCGCCCGATTGGCGCTCACCTGAAGCGAGATCATGATCGACAGCTGGGGGAGGTTGAGGAGCGTCAGGAGCAACGGCCACGGCGTCTTGTCGAAGCCCACGATGTTGCCTGCGAAGAGCCAGACCACTATCCCGATCGTGATTCCGACGAACAGCCACATCGAGCCGATGAGACGGTTGACGAGGTCCGCCACCCAGTCGAGCACGCCCTCGCCCCGAACGTTGCGCGAGGTGACCAGGCGCGGGACGTGCTCTCGAGGGGCATGTTTCGCTCGGGTGATTTCGGCCGCGGGCGATTGAACTCCCTGTTCGGACACCTAACCTTCTCCTCTGCTTGAGCATCCGATCTGGAACCGATGGCGCTCGACGTCACGGCGGCCTGCGCAGTCGCCGGCTCCAGGAGGTCGGCCACCCTGACCTCCACCATAGTGCGCATGCCTCGCTCGCCCGGCAGACGGTGAGCACGAATTCGCCCGATGGCGGAGGAGCGACTGGATGCGATGAAGCCGCTGCCTGCCGCCTCAAACGTACCTGCGTTACGGGCCTAGAATCTGGCGTCGCGGCGATGACGGCGTGTTCGAAAGGAACGCCACTGATTCCGTGGATTACCGTCGCCGGAGTGGCGGAATGGCAGACGCGGCCGGCTTAAACCCGGCCGCCCCGCAAGGGGCGTGGGGGTTCGAATCCCTCCTCCGGCACCATCAGCTCAGCGCCGGTCTCGCGGGGGGTGCGCTTCGCGAGACCGGGAGCGACGGTCGGCCCGCGCCTCTCGAGACGGTGAGCGGCGGCCGAAGAGGACACTCCGCCGCTCCGGCCGGCGATCCTTGGTCGGCGCGCGGTTCTCGATGCCCATGACCGTCTGAGCCACGACGCGGAGCGCCGCGGCCGCCGGTGACGAGGGCCGGCTGCTCACCAGCGGGACTCCCTCGTTCACGGCTCGGATCATCTCGACTTCGGTATACGGGATCTCCGCTGCCGGCCGCGCGCGGAGCAGGTTCTCAATGTCCCGGGTCTTCAGAAGCTCCTTGGGAAAGATGTGGTTGACCACGAAATGCGTGCGCGCGCGCAGCGTGGCGGTCTCCGCGAGATACCCGAGCATCAGGCTGGTGGCTCGCAGGGCCGCGATCTCGGGGAAGATCACGAAGATATGGGTATCGGCCTGTTCCAGGGTCCACAGCGTGCGGGGATCGAGTCGGCTGCCGGCGTCGATGACCACGTGGTCGAACCGCGGCCGCAGCAGCGACATGATCCGCTCGAGCTCCTCGATCCCCACCCGTGCCTCTGCGTCCGGGATGGACGGCGCGGCGAGGACCGATACACCCGTGCTGTGCACGCTCAGGTAGCTGGCGGCGACCTCCGAGTCGTTGAGCGCTGGTTCGTCGGAGGAGAGACCAGCGATGTCGAATCGCGGGTTCAGGTTGAGGTGGGTCGCGACCTGGCCGAACTGGAGGTCGAGGTCGACGAGCAGGACCTTCTGTCCCGGAAATCCGGAGCCGACGTGATCCCCCCCAGCGAGCAGCAGCGCGGTATTGACCGCCAGGGTGGTGGTCCCGACGCCGCCCTTGGGTGAGAAGAAGGTGACCACCTGTCCGGGTGCCGTGCTGCGGTCGGCCGGCTGGACGCGACCTGACCGGATGAGGAGTGCCTCGATCCTGGCTTCGAGCTCGCGGTGGCCCCAGCCGGCGGGCAGGACGTCGTCCGCGCCGGCCTCGAGGAACGCGATGCGAGCCTCCACGTCGCCGGCAGGCGCCACGACCAGGCAGGGCGTCGGGACGGTCGATGCGCTGCGAATCGAGCCAAGGGCCCCGGTGACGGCCAGGCCGTCGGCCACGACGAGATCGAAGCGGGCGTCACGGAGGGCGGCGACCGCCTCGGCCGGCGTGTAGACGCTGCTCACCGGGTAGCCGGAGGCTGTCAGTTCGCGTTCGAGGCGGTCGCGGAGGTCGCTTTGGGGTGCGCAGAGGAGGATGGGATTGCCTGGCATCGGTCTCGTCTGGTTGGCCGGACTGTCGAGCGGGGACTGAGTATAGGGCGAGCCCGCTCGTTGCCCGACCCCCAGCCTCGGACTATACTGCCCGGGCGCCTCCGCCGACGGAGGCTGTTTTCCTGTGTACGGGCTCCTTTCTGCCGCATCGATCGCTTCCGCGGGCGAATGCCGCAAGCCCATAGGGAGGAGGAGATCGGTCCATGCGCCGATACGAACTCATGCTGCTGCTCCGACCGGACCTGGAGGACGACAAGCTCCAGTCCGCCGTGGAGAAGGTGACGCGCGCGATCGTCAACGCGGGAGGCAGCCTGTCCAAGGTCTCGCCATGGGGCAAGCGCCGATTGGCGTATCCCATCCAGCACCTTCGCGAGGCGAGCTATTTCCTGATCCACTTCGACGTGGAGCCGAGCGCGGTTCGCGAGATCGAGCGCGGCCTGCTGATCAGCGAGGAGATCGTCCGTCACCTGGTGACGGTGATCGAGGATCGCGGTCCGGCCGGCGAGGAGATCGAGGCGGTTCCGCCCGCGGATCGCGACGCAGAGGCATCGTCGGAAGATGAGTCCGAGCTCGAGGAAGTCGAGACGGCCGCCGAGGATGCGGAGATCGACGCTGACGAACCCGAGGAGCCGGCCGCGCGGGCGGCGACGGCCTGAGCCGAGAAGGCAGAGGAGAGCTGTGCCATGACCCTGAACAAGATGATGATCATCGGCAACCTCGGCGCCGACCCTGAGCTGCGCTACACGCCGAGCGGCAAGGCCGTCACCAACCTGCGCGTCGCCGTCAACCACAACTTCCGTGGCGCCGACGGCGAATGGCAGAAGGAGACGCAATGGTTCAACGTCGAGGTCTGGGACCAGGCGGCCGAACGCGCCGCCGAGCAGCTCCGCAAGGGGAACAAGGTCTACGCCGAGGGTCGGCTGCGCACCCGTGAGTGGGAGGGCCAGGACGGCCAGAAGCGCACCAGTGTGGAGATCCGCGCCGACCGCGTCCAGTCGCTGGAGCGTCGGGAGCCTGGCGAAGGGTTCGGTGGGGGTGGAATGACCGATGTCCCGATGGAGACCGGGACGCCGGCCGCCCGCCCGCAGGCGGCGGCGAGCCGACCTGCCTCCGGCGACGAGCCGTTCGTCGACGTCGATGACATTCCCTTCTGATCAGCACTGAGGAACGAGTCAACCCATGGCGAGCCCACGATCCCGTCGCGAGACGGCCGACTACTACCGCGATCGGCGACGTCGCAAG
>VBJP01000006.1 GCA_005880165.1 Chloroflexota bacterium
GGACCGGCAGCTGGTCCTCGGGCACCAGCTGCGCGCCGTGCTGCTCGCAGTAGACGATCGGGATCGGCGCGCCCCAATACCGCTGCCGGCTCACCAGCCAGTCGCGCAGCCGGTAGGTCACCGCCGCGGTCCCCAGGCCCATGTCGGCCGGCTGCTGGGTGATCGCCGCGATGGCCTCCGCCGCCGGCATGCCCGTGAACTCGCCCGACTCGACCAGCGTCTCGTCGGCGGTGTGCGCCACGAACGCCTCGCTATCGGGCAGCTCGCGGGACGCGGGCGCAACCACGTACCGGATCGGCAATTCGTACCGTCGGGCGAAGGCGTAGTCACGCTCGTCGTGGGCCGGCACGGCCATGATGGCGCCGGTGCCATACCCGGGCAGCACGTAGTCGGCGACCCAGATGGGGATGCGCTCGTTGGTCATCGGGTTGACCGCGTGGGAGCCGATGAACGCGCCGCTCTTCTCGCGCTCCGCGCTCATGCGCTCGATCTCCGTCTCGCGGCGGGCGGCGGCCACGTAGGCCTCGACCTCGTCCTTGCGATCCGGAGTGACGAGGGCGGCGACCAGCGGGTGCTCTGGCGCGAGCACCATGAACGTCGCGCCGTAGATCGTGTCGGGGCGTGTGGTGAAGACGCGGATTCCTCCGACGACTTCCGCCTCGACCGGGAATTCGATCTCGGCGCCCTCCGAGCGGCCGATCCAGTTGGTCTGCATCAGCCGGATCGGCTCGGGCCAGTCGATGCCGGAGAAGTCGAGCAGCTCATCGCCATACCTGGTGATGCGGAAGAACCACTGCTCAAGGTCGCGCTTGACGACCGGCGTTCCGCATCGCCAGCAGCGGCGCTCAGGGCCCAAGACCTGCTCGCGCGCCAGCACCACCTGGTCCTTGGGGCACCAGTCGACGGCGGCCATCGCCCGGTACGCCAGCCCGGCCTTATAGAACTGCGCAAACAGCCACTGCGTGCCGCGGTAGTAGTCTGGGTCGCTGGTGACCACCTCCCGGGACCAGTCGAACATGCAACCCGTGGTCCGGAACTGCGAGCGCATGCGCTCGATGTTCTGGTTGGTCCAGGTCGCGGGGTGCACGCCCTGGTCGATCGCCGCGTTCTCGGCAGGCAGCCCGAAGCTGTCAAAACCCATCGGGAACATCACGTTGAGACCCTGCATGCGTCGCATGCGTGCCACCACATCGGGCCCTGTCACGGCGTACCAGTGGCCGATGTGGAGGTCGCCCGAAGTGTACGGATACATCGTCAGCAGGTAGTGCTTCGCCCGCTCGTCGGCATCCCGGGCCAGGTACAGCCCGTCCGCCTCCCACCGGTCGCGCCACTTCGCCTCGAAGGAGGCCGGGTCGAAGCGCTCGCCGCGTGTGGCGCGCGTGCGCGTCTGCGTGGTCATGCGGCATGCCTCCGTGCGGTCCATAGGTCGATGCGGTAGGGCACCGTTAAGCGCTCGCCTTGCACATGGCCGTGCCGCGTCAGCAAGGCGTTGAGCTCGGTGCGGAAGCGTTCCTGCTCGTCGGCGGGCAGCGCCCGCACGTACGAGGCGGTAAACGCCATGCCGACAAAGTCATCGGGAGTCATCTGCGCATCGTGCTGCAGCTCGGCGAGCAGTGGCTGATCGAAGCCGGGCGAGTCCTCGAAGGCTTGCTGCGTCCTCTCCCTGCCCGTCGAGCGGCCGGCCTGCAGGTACTGCCCCGTGTCCGCGTCGCCAAACAGCCGCTCAAGCAGATTGTGGTAGTCGACCACGAAGGCTGAGCGGTCCGCGTCGCGCACGTTCCAGAAGAGCGCGACGCCGCCTCCCGGCTTCACGACCCTGGCCATCTCCATGACTGCCGCGGCGTGGTCGAACCAGTGGAAGGATTGGGCCGCCGTGGCGAGATCGGCGCTCGCTGGATCGAGGCCCGTCGCCTCAGCGCTCGCCTGCACGGTGGCGAGGACCAGGCCTTGGTTCGCTGCCTGGGCGCGGAGGACCTCGAGCATCGGCTTGCCCGGTTCCACGGCGGTCACGCGCCAGCCGAGGGCGGCCATCGCCAGGCTCGCCCGCCCGGTTCCGGCTCCCAGGTCCACGACCAACGGCCGCTCTGGCAGCTGGAGCCGGCGCGAGATTTCCTCGAAGAGCACGTCGGGGTAGCCGGGTCGGTATCGGTCGTAGTCGCCAGCCCAGGCATCGAAGGAACGAGCCCGTTCCGGGTAGCGCAGTCTCATGGTCCGGGGTCCTCGTCCGGGAACCAGGCCATCAGCAGCTCGTCTCGGAATCCTCCCGGCGCCCGGTACTGGCGACGTCGAACCCCTTCGCGCCGGAACCCGGCGTGCTCGTAGACGGCGATCGCTCGCTCGTTGTCGGGGAAGACTCCCAGCGCCAGCTTGGCGAGCCCCTGCTCGCGGGTCCAGGCCTGCGCGGCGCGCACCATGGCGGAGCCAATGCCGATGTCGCGCCATCCGTCGAGGATGGCGATCGACAGCACGCCGATGTGGTCGCTGACCGAGCTCTGCTCGACGCTGACCAGGATGTTGCCGACCACGTCACCGTCCGCCTCTGCGACCAGGACCAGCGTCTCACCGGAGCGGATCATCTCGCCCACGAAATACGACTCGGACGGCTCGCTCACGGCCGAGGGGGGCGTTGCGAGCCATCGGCCCTCCGCTCGCACGGAACCGAACAGGCGGACCAGCGCGCGGGCATCGGTTGGACGCGCGCGACGCAGCATCCACCGGCGGCCATCGCTGGCCTCGTGAACCTCGTTCGTGGCGTCCGCCATGGTCATCGCTGCTCCCCATGCCGCCGGGAATGACAACGCCCCCTTTCGTCAGGACGAAGGGGGCGATCTTCGCGGTACCACCATGACTTGACCGAGTGAGGTGGTGGAGCTGGGGGGACTCGAACCCCCGACCCCCTGCATGCCATGCAGGTGCTCTCCCAGCTGAGCTACAACCCCACGATCGGTCCACTCATCGGCGCGATATCGGGCGCCTCCCCGGCCGGGTTCTCCGGCTGCTCAGCGGGCGAGTTCCGCGTCCCCGATGGCCGGCTCCCACCTGGCCCGGCTCGCTGTCGTCGAGACGTGCGCGTACTTGCTCCCGCTTCAACGCGTTCCGGCGAGTATACCGGCGTACCTGCTCCGTCGTCCAAGACAGCTGATGACCGATGAGCGCTGACGACGCGAGTCGCCGCAGACCGGTGTCAGCGTGCCAGTGCGGCGAGCCCACGAGCGTCTAGGGCTCGTGCTGGCGCGCCATTAATCGCCGGCGTACTGGGTGATGGTGACCAACACATGGGCCGGCTCAGGAGGCCGGCCCATGCGGAGTCCGCGGACGGGTGTTGCCTCGCCGGAGCCTACGCCGACAGAAGAGCGCAGACGTCGGTAAAGCGGCCCGCCACGATCCCGGTCTCGAAGTTGATGAGGCCCTCGAACGCGTACCACTGGAGGAGATCAGGGTCGCCGCCCGGGAACTGGTGGCCCATGACCTTGAAGGTGGTGAGGTTCCCATCGGCGTCGTAGACCCACATTGCAGGACCGCTCGCGTTCCAGTCGAGCGTCTTTCCGGTCTCCAGGTTCGTCGTCTCCAGGGTGGCATCGCCCTGGACGATGACGCGACTGCTGCCGTCTGCGTAGGTGATGGTGATCGTGTGCTCGCGATTCAGCGGAACCGACAAGAGCATGTCAAAGGCGCAGGCGGTGCCTGCAGGGTAGAGCCACGGGCCAGGGGTGGGGAGAGGCTCGCGGTCCGCAGTTGTCGCAAATGCCGCGGAGCCCACCACCAGACTGATGGCCGCGGCCAGGAAGGTGGAACGAATCAGCGCACGCATCCTGAGAACCTCCGTTCGACTAGGGCCGGGCCGCTCGCTGGCGACCACCTGTCGCAGTCGATCAGCCGCCATGCCCGAAGCCAGTGCGCCGATTCTCCCGAGCGCCACTTCGGTCCGACTACGGTCGTGGCTGGACGGTGAATCTAGGCGTCGCGCGGACTCCTATGCGGCGGTCCACCGGATGGGATAAGAGCCCTAACCGCGCCTCCGGACCGATGCCCCCGCCACCTCTCGGAGGTCGGCGACGAACCCCGCGTACGCCGCCTCCCGGGCTTGCTGGTCCGGCGCCCGCAGGATCGAGGAGGGATGGACGGTCGCCGCGATCATCGGTCCAAAGGTGGAGGGAAAGAGGATCCCGTGCTGGCGGGTGACCCGGAAGGTTGGACTGATCAGCGCCTGGGCCGCCGTAGCCCCCAGGCACAGGATGAGCTGCGGCTTGACACGCTCGACCTCGGCCTCGAACCACGGCCGGCAGGCGCGGATCTCCTCCGTGTTCGGCCGCTGGTGGATTCGACGTTTGCCCCGCGGCTCCCACTTGAAGTGCTTGACGACGTTGGTCACGTAGGCCTGGCGCCGATCGATGCCCGCCTCCTCGAGCGC
The DNA here is from genome assembly GCA_005880165.1 of Chloroflexota bacterium. Lineage (GTDB taxonomy): Bacteria > Chloroflexota > Limnocylindria > QHBO01 > QHBO01 > CF-82. The sequence goes on from VBJP01000006.1 coordinate 4,412, forward strand.
CCGATCGAGCACCTCCCCGGCCGGCCCCACGAACGGCGCGCCGGTCACGTCCTCCCGGTCGCCAGGTTGCTCGCCGACCAGCATCAGCCGGGCCCCTTCCGTTCCTTCGCCAAACACTGTCTGTGTGGCGCGTTCCCACAGGTCGCACGCTCGGCACCCGGCGGCAGCGACCCGCAGCTCGTCGACGGAGCGTGGATGGGCGGGAACCGGCGCCGGCGCTTCGATGGCCATGGTTAGGAACCGAGCATCCCGTGTGCCACCGGGCTCAGCTCGCCAGCTCGAGGCTGAGCTGGCGCTGCGCTGGGACTTCCGTCGCGGCGCGCGGCGGGTTCGGGTCTCGCGGCTCCCACACCCACGCGCTGCGCAGCTCGATCATGGTGGCGTTCAGCTCCCCCATCTGGGCCGGGCGCAGATACGCGCCGCGCGCGTAGAGCCGCTCGTAGCGCTCGAGCTCTCCCGGCCAGTCCCGCGACAGGTGCTCGAGGAAGTACTCCCGCGTGCCGGGCCGCAGGTTGACGACGTTCCACCACACGAAGACGGCGCCGGCCTCGCGAGCGGCCCAAACGACCTCCCGCAGCTTGTCGGGGTCGTCCGAGAGCCCGGGGAGGATCGGGGCCATGCCGACCCCGCAGCGCACGCCCGCCACGGCCAGGCGACGCAGAGCCTCGAGCCGCTGGCGTGGCGGCGCGGTATGCGGCTCGGTGGTGCGCCAGACGCGATCGTCCAGGGTCGGGACCGAGACATTCACGCTCACCTCGACCCGCCGCGCCGCCTCGGACAGCACATCGATGTCGCGCACGATGAGCGGCCCGCGCGTGACAATGCTGAAGGGCGTTTCGAACTCCATGAGCGTCGTGATCGCGCCGCGGGTCAGGCGATAGCGGCCCTCCGCCGGCTGGTAGGGATCGGTTGCGGTTCCGATCGCCACCTGCTCGCGCTTCCAGCTCCGCCGGGCCAGGTCGACGCGAAGGCGCTCGACGAGGTTCGTCTTAACGCGGACGCTCGCGCCGTACCGGTCATCCGATGGCCGCCCGGCGCGGAGCTCGAAGCCGCGCACGTAGCAGAATGTGCACTGGTGGACGCACCCGGTGTACGGGTTAAGCGACCACCGGAAAGGCATGCCGTCGACCTTGGTGATCGCGGATCGGCATGGCTCCTCGCGATATTCCACCGGCATGCGAACACAATAGAACGTGCGTTCTGTTTTGCCAACCCCGTTCGTGACTCAGAAAAGCGGAGCCGGCCGGGCAGGCCGACTCCGCATGGAAAGGGCTGACTCAGCTGCCCGGCGGCGTAATGGACCCGAACAGGCCCTCGGTCTCGTCCTCCGGACCGGCAGCGAAATACAGCGTGTTGAGGGGGCCCGAAGCGCCCCCGTTGCCGAAGCCGATGCCCCACAGCCCATCGATGAAGATCGGCCGATGATCGGTGCCCTTCACTGGACCCAGCGCCTCCCAACCATCATCGGTCAGGGCGAAAGCGTTGATCTGCCCGTTGCCGAAGTTGCCGACCAGCAGGTCGCCGCTGAACTTGCCAAAGTCCGATGGAGCCCAGGCGAGGCCCCACGGCGCGTTCAGCATGCCGTGGCTGAAGACCCGCCCCTCGAACGAACCATCGGCCCCGAACATGCTGACGAACCCGAGGCCACCGCCCGCGATCTCGTCCTCGGCATCGGCGTCCTGCTTCGCGTACGTCACGAAGATGTGCCCGTTGAGGTTCTGGATACCGAACGGCGCGAAGCCCGCCGGAATGCCCGGATCAACGAAGTTCGACTGATCGGTGTCGAGCGCGAAGCTGCTGTCGAAAACGTCCACCTTGGCGTTGTGGAAATCCGCTGCGTACAGGTGCCATCCGCCGCTGTCCATGCCGATCGCCAGGCCCTTGTAGATCGCCCCATCCGAGGCGGTGAAACCAGGGACGGCGGTCGTGCCGGTCGCCGCTAGGTTCCAACCGAGGATCTTCCCGTCTTCGGTGGCGAACAGAAAACGGGCGGAGCCCGTTCCGCCGGTGCCGGTCACGTTGAATCCGCCGCCGGCGAGATTGAAGACGGTGCCGGTCGGCCCGCCTGGAACGCTGACCGTAAGGCCCAGCTTTGTGCCGGAGCCGGTGTACAGCGTCGACTTGTCCGTTCCGTTGTCCGACACCCACCAAGGCGTCGTCATGGCGCCTGGCGGACTCGCGGTGATGCCCCAGCCGTTCACCAGGTCTGGATCGCTGGTGTTCGTCTGCAGGACATGCACGGCGTATGTGTTCTGGCCGTTGGGGTTGATGGCCGCGACCGGGGCCGCGATGGTGAGGAGAAGAGCAGCGGCTGCGCCGATCGAGGCCAGCCGCCAGGAGATGGGATGCTCGATGCGAAGGGACGCAGCAATCATCGGTATCCTCCACAAAGTCCGGTACCGATGAATACCCGGCCGGTTACGCGGTCAGCCTGTTGGCGCCTCGGCGAGGACCTCGCGGAGGCGGGCCAAGCTCGCCTCGATGTCCTCTTCGGCGGCCTGCGCCACCATCGGCTCCACCGCCCTCATGAAGAATCCGGCCGTTTCGATGGCCATGCCGAAGGTCACCCGGCAACGCGCCGTCTCGAGCGGCTCGATGGCCACGCTGGCCTGTACCGAGACCCCGCTGGTTTCCGTGTTGAGCACGATCCGGCGCGGCGGCTCGTAGACGGTGACCACGAGGTCCGCGACGATCTGCTGCCCGAACATCCGGCGCTCGATGACCGCCGTCGAGCCGACACCGATTGGGCCCGATGACGTCTGCTCGGCGCGCACCACTCCCGACTGCCAGCGCGGGAGGTTCTCGAGGTTCGACAGGAAGGCGAAGACCTCGGCGGCTGGGAGTGCGATCTCCGCGCTCCGCTGCGCCTCTTTCACGCCTGGGTCTTGGCTGGCATCAGCTGGAATCCTCGCTTGGGCCGATCGAGGCGACTCCGTCGAGCCTGGCCTGCATGGTACTCGCGGCTGTTGGCAGCCGATCGTCACGGGGATGCAGAAAAGACGCTCGGATGGCCGTCTGGCCGCGTGGCGACGACCGATATCCGTGGCTCGATCTCCGCGCCGAGGGCGCGGGTCAGGTCGCCCGGGCCGAGGGCCAGCATCCGTCGGAAGCGCGCAGGTTGAAGTACTCCGGAGCCGGGAGCGATCACCGCCGGCGGGTGCCTGACGTCGAGGAAGCGGATGACCGTGGCGCTGTAGTCGTCGAGGATCACGGCGTCGGTCGGGCCGGCGGCTTCGGCCATCGCGAGCAGGTCGAAACGGTAGGGGTCGTAGCGATCAGCCACGGGACGCGTCAGGTAGGCCGTTTCGCTGGCGACCGCGAGGGCAAGCAGCCCACCAGCCGCGACCGCTATCGCGGCGCTTCCCGCGAGGCCACCCCATCGGTCTCGCACGAACCCCACCAGCTCGACCACGCCAAGACCAATCGTGATCGCCAGCGGGGCAGCCAGACCCAGCGAGCGCAGGAAGTGGGGTGCGCCGCCCTCGGTGGCGATCATCGGTGGCAGCAGGAAGAGCGGAAGGGTGAGGAGGACCAGCGAGGCTGCCGGTAGGCGCCGGTCGCGCCACAGCCGCAGCACCCCGACGAGCGCCAGGATGAAGACCGGCCATCCAAGGAGTGGCAGAGCGTCAACGTCGTGGCGAGGATTCGGATCGCCGGTCATCGCAAACATGCCGATCGTCCGCAGCCAGTGGTCGAGGAGACTCGCGGCGTCCTCTCCGGGCGCGAACGGGGTCACGCCCAGGGCGCGGCCGAAATACGCGGCAGGATCGCTCAGAGCGACTACGAGCATCGGCGCAGCAACGAGGGCGAAGGCGGCCGCGTACCAACCGATGCCGGCGCGCAGGCGTAGATATCGCTCACGATCCGCGTGTCGAAGCCACACCAGCCAGAGAATCACGAGCAGCAGAACGAGCTTGAGCGGCTGATAGGTGTAGAGCGCAGCGAGCGAGCTCACGGCGCCGGCGAGCGAGGCTCGGAGCCGAGTCGGTCTGTCAACCCAGGCAAGCAGAGCGACCATCGCAAGCGCCCCGAGCAGCGGCACAAGGACGTTGCGCATGCCATCCCGGCTGATGCAGACCAACCACAACGATCCAGCCGCCCAGGCGGCCGCGACCAGTCCGGTCCCCTCGTTGAAGCGCCGACCCAGGAGCCAGATCGCGATGACGGCGGCCACGCCAATGGCCGCTGCGGTGGACCGCAGCGCGAGGGTCGTCTCGCCGGCGAACCGGAAGACCCCTGCCACCAGGTAGGCGAAGAGCGCCTCGCGACCACCGCCATCGGTGAAGAAGACGGGGTGGAATCCCGGCTCGGTCAGGATGCGGTGCGCCGACAACGCCTCCGCAGCCTCGTCGGTAAAGAGACCGCCCGGGTTGGCTCCCAGGTCCCAGAAGCGCAGAACCGCCGCGCCGAGCACGGTGGCGCCCAGGGCGAGGACGATGAGCCAGCGGCGAGCCACCGGCAAATGATGAACGCCGCCTGAGGTTACCCGGCTGCGGGAATCGGTCCCTCGCGAAGGCCGAACACGTTACCGTCGGGATCTTTGAACCAGGCGCCCCGCGCCGGGCCGATCTGTGCGATGAAGTTCGTCGTCTTTGGCATCTCGTATTCGTCGAACGGGACGTCGCGCGAGACAAGGTCGCGGACGGTGGCGTCGATGTCAGCGACCTCGAAGTGGCCGACGGTCTGGGGGTTCCATTGCCCGCACCGAAGCGGAGGGCGAACGGCGTTTCGTCGAGCAGCGGCAAGGCCAGCTGCTCCCCAAAGAACCGTCTGGCGCGGTCTAGATCGGTCACCGCGACGGTGGTCACTAACATCGCATCGGCAAGCACGTCGTCAATCCCTTTTGAAGCGTGATCAGACGCAATTGTGCTCGCGCTGGGTCGACAGCGTGGTTCGCGTGGCGCTTGAATAGCTCCGTGGCGCGCGACACTTCGCGTGCTGAGCTTCGACGAACCCGATCTTGACGAACGTCGACGCCTGCTCGACGAGTGCGAACGGCTCCTTCGAGAGCTGGCAAACGAAGCCGGGCTCGGCTGGGTCACCTACCTGCGCGGAATGACGTTCATCGAAGAGCAGAACCCTGACCGTGCGCGGGAAGTGCTCGAGGCGGCGGCGGATCTCTTCCGGCGTCTGGGGCGGCGGTGGGAGGCGGTGAACGCGGAGCTCGACATTGGATACGCGCTGGTCACAGCTGATGAACCTGCTGAGGCACTGCCGCTTATCAAGGTCGTTCTCGTCGAGGCCGTCGATATTGGCTCTCCGCCCCAGATCATCAAAGCGCTCGTCCTGCTGGCCGCCATTCAGACCGAGGCCGACAGTAGGGCGGCTACGCGCCTCCTCGCAAAGGCTCTAACGATCGCCGACGAAGAAGGATCTGAACCGGACCTCGGTTCGAGGGCCGTCTGATCGAGAAGATCGAGCAATCTGTGCGCGCGCGACTGAGACAGCGGTTCGCGGGAGAATGGGAGACGGGCTCGAGCATGACGCTGGAGGAGGCCGTCGCCCTGGCTCGCACCAAAGAATAGCTGCCAGGATCGCCTGCGACGGCTGACCGATGCGCGTTCGGGCCCGTCACAGATCAGGTACCTCTCTTGTCTCGTGATCAGGAACAAAGCACGAGTGAGGTATCGATGTGACTGACGAGACGATCCAGGTCGTCGTGCTTGGTGCCGGGTACTCCGGACTCATGGCAGCAATGCGCCTGGCAAACAAGACCGATCGACGAACGGTCGCGATCACGCTCGTCAACGCGAGCGAGGACTTCAATGAGCGCGTCCGCAATCACCAGCTCATCAGCGGGGAACGCCTTCCTCAGCGTCCGCTGGCCAAGATGCTCGCGAACACACGCATCCGATTCCAGCCCGGCACTGTGGTCGCGCTCGACCCACACCGTCACATCGCGACGGTGAAGACCGGCGCGGGCGAAACGGTCGATCTGCGCTACGACTACCTGATCTACACGCTCGGAAGCCACGTCGACGTCGGCTCCACGCCGGGCGCGAGCCAGCACGCATATACGGTGGATGAACGCTCGGCTGTGGCGCTGGCGCCTCTCCTGCCAGATCTGGCCGTACGGGAGGCTCGGGTGCTGCTGGTTGGCGCGGGGAACACCGGCGTCGAGGTGAGCACCGAGCTGGCCGAGCGATTCCCGGGGCTGCGGGTGACCGTCGTCACGCGGGGGTCCTTCGCCAGCAACCTGTCGGAGGCCGCAAAGCGGCACATCCGCAAAGCCTTCTCGAGACTCGGCATCACGTTGATCGAAAACACGGCGGTCACCTCACTGGATCCCAACCAGGCGAACACCATCTCGGGACCGATCCCCTTCGATGTCTGCATCTGGGTCGGCGGCTTCGCGGTCTCGGATCTCGCGGGCAGCGCA
>VBJP01000007.1 GCA_005880165.1 Chloroflexota bacterium
TCCGCACTGGCGATGACGGTGATCGCCTTTGCCGCCCGATCCAGGACGAGGGCCAGGTAGAACTCGCTGGCGATCGTCGCCGCGGGCGCCACGAGGACGGTGCGCACGGTGATGCCCTTGATCGACATCCCAAGGATCGTCGCGGCGTGCTGAGCGGCCTCCTCGGGTGTCTCGGCCAGCTTCACCCCGCCGGCCTTGCCCCGACCGCCCACCAGCACCTGCGCCTTGACGACGACGGGCCTCGCGATGGTTCGGGCGATGGTTGCCGCTTCCTCGGGGGTCGTCGCGGTCGTGCCGGCCTGCAACGGCACGCCGTACTGGGCGAGGATCTCCTTGGACCGATACTCCTGGAGCTTCAAGCGGCGACCGTCCTCGTACGAGACCGCGCTCGGGGAGTCCCGATTCTAGCGGAGCGCCTGACCGCGGACGGTGGCTGGACTCCGCCAATCCTCGGTTTCTGGCCAAACGCTTGCGTGCGGAGCTTTGGGACGGGAATATCGCCCGCGACGCCGGGGTCGCCGGCCCGCGTTGAGCACGAATCAGCCCGGCGTGTGGGCCGCCGGACCCGGAGGACGTGCCCAACGTTCCTGAGACGATCAATTGGCAGGAACGCGGCTTGGCCGGGGTGGATAGCGGCCGACTGGCGGGTCGCCTGCTCCGGACCGCATGAACGAGTCGTCGGTCCGCGCCTAGACTTACCGACCGCACGCCGGCGCTGTGACCGGCGGCAGGAGAGGCCAAGAAGCTTGACCTACGCGGTGACGCTCATCCCTGGCGACGGGATCGGTCCGGAGCTCGCCACCGCCACGCGGGGCGTCCTCGAGGCGACCGGCATCGCCTTCGAATGGGACGTGCAGGAGGCGGGCGAGGCGACGATCGCCAGCGAAGGGACGCCGCTCCCCGAGCGCGTGATCGAGTCCATCCGTCGCAACGGGGTGGCCATCAAAGGACCGATCACGACGCCCGTCGGCTCGGGCTTCCGGAGCGTGAACGTGGGCCTGCGCCAGGCCCTCGAGCTGTACGCCAACGTGCGTCCGGCGCGGAGCATGCCGGGCGTCGAGACGCGTTACGACAACGTCGACCTGATCATCGTCCGCGAGAACACCGAGGATCTGTACGCGGGGATCGAGCACCGGGTTGGTCCCGATGCGGCGGAGAGCATCAAGATCATCACCCGGGCGGCGAGCCAGCGCATCGCGCGCTATGCATTCGAATACGCAATTCGCAACGGGCGCCGGAAGGTCACTGCGGTGCACAAGGCGAACATCATGAAGCTCTCCGATGGCCTCTTCCTGGAGAGCTGCCAGCAGGTCGCGGCAGAATACGAGGGCCGCGTCGCCTTCGAGGACCGGATCGTCGACAACATGTGTATGCAGCTCGTCCAGAAGCCGGAGCTGTACGACGTGCTGGTCCTGCCCAACCTGTACGGCGACATCGTCAGCGACCTCGCGGCTGGACTCGTGGGCGGCCTGGGCGTGGCCCCCGGCGCCAACATCGGTGAGACGGCGGCGGTCTTCGAACCGGTGCACGGATCGGCCCCCAAGTACGCCGGCCAGGATAAGGCCAACCCGACGGCGCTCATCCTGAGCGCCGCGCTCATGCTCCGCCACATCGGCGAGACCGATGTCGCTGCTCGCGTCGAAACCGCCGTGCGCTCCGTCATCGCCGAGGGCACGACGGTGACCTACGACCTCGGCGGCAGCGCGGGGACCGATGAGTTTGCGGAGGCGGTCGCGGCGCGAGTTCAGGGCTAGGGTCCGACGTCCGCTCGTCCCCGGCTCGGCGGTAGAATCGCCTGGCCGCCGGCGACCGCGGAAGCCGGTAGAGCCCAAGTCACTTCGGAAGCCAAACCAGGAGAGCGAACCGCACGATGGCGGAGATCCACACCTCGCCCGATACGCTGCCCGCTGTATCTACCCGGATGCACACGCCGGGCGGGACAGCGCTTCAGGGACTCGGGCGAACGAGCCGGCGCGACTTCTGGTGGCTCCAGCCGGGCATTGTCGCCGCTGGCTTCGGGGCGTTCATCGTCTATTCCCTCTTCTCGGCGCTCGTCTGGCAGCCGATGTTCCACGTCCCGTACGAGGTCGACGGCTACCTCTCGCCCTTCTTCTCGCCGCTCATCCAGCCGAACTGGTTGCCCTGGTGGATCTCGCCGGCGGTCCTCATCCTGTGGATCCCGCTCGGCTTCCGAACCACCTGCTACTACTATCGAAAGGCGTACTACCGCTCGTACTTTGCCGATCCACCGGCCTGCGCGGTGGGGGAGCCAACCATCCACCGCCGCTACGCGATGGAGCGAGCCTTTCCTTTCATCCTCCAGAACATTCACCGCTACTTCTTGTACCTGGCCTTCATTCCGCTCCTTTTCCTATGGATCGACGCGCTGTACTCGTTCGTCAACACCGGCCCGCGCTTCGGGCTGGGTGGTCTGGTCCTCCTCGTGAACGCCGGGCTCCTGACCGGCTACTCCTTCTCGTGCCACTCGCTGCGTCACATCGTGGGTGGTCGGCTCGACTGCTTCTCCTGCAGCAGCCTCGCCCGCGTGCGCTATCGGGCCTGGCAGCGGCTCACCGGCCTCAACCAGGATCACATGCTGTGGGCCTGGGTCAGCCTCGTCTCGGTCGCCCTGGCCGACCTCTACGTTCGCCTGCTGGCGTGGGGGGTGCTTGTGGACCCGGCGATCAGGCTGTGAGCCGCGCGAGGGACCAATACGAGACCCACGCGCACGACGTGCTCGTCATCGGCGCGGGCGGAGCCGGCCTGCGCGCGGCGATCGAGGCCCAAGCGGCCGGTGCCTCGGTTGGGCTCGTCTGCAAGTCGCTGCTCGGCAAGGCGCACACGGTCATGGCCGAGGGCGGGGTGGCGGCCGCGCTCGCCAATGTCGCCACGGACGACTCGTGGCGAACGCACTTCCGCGACACGATGCTGGGCGGCAAGATGCTGAACAACTGGCGGATGGCGCAGATTCACGCCCAAGAGGCGCCGGACCGCGTGCGCGAGCTCGAGCGCTGGGGGGCGGTCTTCGACCGGACCCGTGACGGACGAATCCTCCAGCGCCCATTCGGCGGTCACTCCCACCCGCGCCTCGCCCACGTCGGGGATCGCACGGGGCTCGAAATGATCCGCACCCTCCAAGATCGGGCCGTCGCATCGGGCCTGGCGGTCTACATGGAATGCACGATCACCCGCCTGTTGACCGATGGTGATCGAGTCATCGGCGCGATCGGCTACTGGCGGACGACCGGCGACATGGTGGTCTTTCGCGCCAAGGCGGTGGTCCTGGCGACCGGCGGTATCGGTCGCGCCTATCAGGTCACCTCGAATTCATGGGAGTACTCCGGGGACGGCCATGCGCTCGCCTATGAGGCGGGTGCCGAGCTGATCGACATGGAGTTCGTCCAGTTCCATCCAACCGGCATGGTCTGGCCCCCGGGGGTGCGCGGCCTTCTGGTGACCGAGGCGGTGCGCGGCGAGGGCGGGATCCTGCGCAACAACGAGAACGATCGCTTCATGTGGCGCTACCTGCCGGACGAGCGCCGCCACGAGTACGCCGAGACCGATAGCGAGGCGAGCCGCTGGGTCGAGGCGCTCCGCGAGGGGCGCCAGACCGACGCGCGCCAGCCACCCGAGCTCTCGACCCGGGACAACGTGTCGCGCGCCATCTACACCGAGGTGCGTGAGGGGCGGGGCTCCGAGCACGGCGGGGTCTACCTCGACATCAGCTACCTGCCGCCGGAGCTCGTGCGGCGCAAGCTCCCATCGATGTACGAGCAGTTCCGCGAGCTGGCTGGCGTCGACATCACGACCGGCCCCATGGAGATCGGGCCCACGTGTCATTACGTGATGGGTGGCGTGCGCGTCGACGCCGAGACTGGCGCGAGCACGCGGACGGGCCTCTTCGCCGCCGGCGAAGTGGCCGGCGGCATGCACGGCGCGAATCGGCTCGGCGGCAACTCGCTCTCCGACCTCCTCGTCTTCGGACAGCGGGCGGGGGTCGGCGCGGCGGCCTTCGCCAAAGAGGTCGCGCCGGATAAGCCCGGCTCCGGCGAGCTCGCTCTGGCCGGGACTGAACTAGCCGCACCCTTCGACCACCACAGTGGCACCAATCCATATCGGCTCCATGCGGAGCTCCAGGCAACGATGCAATCGCTCGTCGGCATCTTCCGTACTGCGGAGGATCTCGAGACCGCCATCGAACGCCTGGGCGAGCTGCGCGCGAAGTGGGCTACGATCGAGGTCTCCGGGCCCCGCGCGTACAACCCGGGCTGGAACCTCACCTTCGAGCTGAAGAACATGCTGATCTGCTCCGAGGCGGTTGCGCGCAGCGCGCTGCAGCGGACCGAGAGCCGCGGAGCCCACTCGCGGATCGATCATCCGGATCCGGACCCCGCCTGGGCGAAACGCAACAGCGTCGTCTCGCGCGACGGCGATCAGATGCGGGTCGGCCACTCGCGGCTCCCCGAGATGCCCGCTGAGTTGCGTGAGCTGATCACCCCATAGGAGGGCGCGATGCCAGTCGGGCGGACCCACCGCTTGCGTCACCTGCGAGTCTTCCGCGGCACGCCGGAGGATGGCGGCGAGTTGGTCGAGTACAGCGTTCCGGTCCAGGAAGGGATGGTCGTCCTCGACGCACTGCATTGGATCCAGGCGAACCGTGCGCCAGACCTCGCGGTCCGATGGAACTGCAAGGCCGCCAAGTGCGGGTCCTGCAGCGCGGAGGTGAACGGCCGTCCCACGCTCACCTGCAAGACGCGGCTCAGCGATCTGCCGGAGGACATTCCGGTCCAGGTTGAGCCGATGCGCACCTTCCCGCTCGTGCGCGACCTGGTGACCGACGTGTCCTGGAACTACGAGGTGAACCGCCGGATCACGCCGTTCACGCCCCCGGAGGACGCCCCCGAGGAGGCCTGGCGCTGGCAGCAGGAGGACATCGAACGGGTCCAGGAGTTTCGCAAGTGCATCGAGTGCTTCCTCTGCCAGGACATCTGCCACGTTCTGCGCAACCATGAGACGAGGAACCCGTTCATGGGTCCGCGATTCCTGGTCCGCGCGGCCGGCTTGGAGCTGCATCCGATGGATCGCGCCGACCGCACCCCTTACCTCAGGGACGGGGGCGGCATCGGCTACTGCAACATCACCAAATGCTGCACGGAGGTCTGCCCGGAGCACATCAAAATCACCGACAACGCGATCATCCCGCTCAAGGAGCGGGTGGCCGATACTTATTACGACCCAGTCCAGGTCGCCTGGCGGAAGCTCTTCGGCCGTCGCTCGGAAGGTGGCTCCGGGCAGCCCATCCCAGGGCAGCCGTCCGCCGACGGCAGCTGATCGTGGATCGTGCTGAGCCGGTCGAGACCGGGACGTCGAGGCCGATGCGGAGGCTCGTGATTCACACCGATGGGGCGGCCCGTGGCAATCCCGGCCCGGCCGGGCTGGGCGCCATCCTGCGCGACGCCGGGACGGGGGAGACCCTCGCGGAGCTTGCGACCTACCTCGGCGTGCGCACCAACAACGTCGCCGAGTGGAGCGCCGTGGAAGCCGCGCTCGATGAGGCTCTGCGCCTGGGCGCCACGCACGTTGACCTGCGCATGGATTCCGAGCTGGTCGCTCGCCAGATCGCGGGGATCTACAAGGTGAAGCACCCGGACCTCAAGCCGATCCACGCGCGGGTCATGGCGCAGCTGGCCAGGCTCAACGGCTACACCGTGGGCCATGTGCCGCGCGCGTTGAACGCCGATGCCGACCGGCTCTCCAACGTCGCCATCGACGAGCTGCGAGTCGGCACCCTCCCGTTCGAGGCGGGCTGAATCCGAGCATGAACCGCTGGCCGCGCGTGATCGCAGGGGTCATGGTCGGCGGCGTCATCGGCATCCTGGCCCGCACCGTGGTGCGCATGGTCTACGACAGCGCCGCCAACACCGACCGCTTCGACGTGGCGCTCTTCATCATCGGCACCCTGGTCGTCACAGTCGCCTTCCTGGTCGCCGCGGCGGTGTCCACGCCAACCGCCATCGGCGCAGCAGTGGCATCGACGGGGAGCCTGGTGCTTTCGTGGATGGGTCTGCGGCTCATCGACACCCAGCCCGCGGCGGGCGGTGGGCTCGGCTACATGGCCGATGAGCTGCGCTGGACGCTCACCACCGGCTACGCCGACATCGGGGCGGTCGTCCTGAGCGGGGCGTTCGTGGCGATCGCCATCGAGCGAGCTCGGCGTGACCGCGCCATGCGAGCTCGGCTCTGACGTCGGCAACGAAGCGCCGGATTCCCGAACAGGCGTTCGCATCGGTACAATGGCTGTCCCTGGAGGCGGCCGGACGGCCGCGGGCGCGATCGTCGAAAGGCGGCGTCCGAGGAAAGTCCGAGCTCCGTAGAGCAGGCTCGCGGGTAACGCCCGTCCGCCGTGAGGCGAGGACCAGCGCCACAGTGACGATGCCCGCGCAAGCGGGAGTGAAACGCGGCAAGCTCGAGCCGGAGCAAGACCGAATAGGAGGGCGAAAGGCGACGTTCGCGTCGCAGCAGGTGGCTCGCTCAGCCCTCGGGTAGGTCGCACAGACGGATGGCCGTCACCGGACGGCGGCGACGCCGCACCGGGACAGAACTCGGCTTACAGGCCGCTCTCCAGGGACATCGCCAACTCGCCGGCGACATCACACCGAGGTCTCCGCGGCCTATGGAGGCTGTTGTTGCATCCGCGCCGGTATCGCAAGCGCGCTGCCGCAGCAGCTCCCTCAATAGCAGGGCGCCCAGGCTGCCTGCGACGCGCTCTTGCAGCAGCGGAGGTAATTGTCGCGCTCCCCGACGAGGTGCCGGCTCGCGAACGAGCGGATCCCCTCTCTCCAGGTGGGTTATTCCTCGTCCGCGCGCCACACCGTCCGCGCGGTGCAGGCGTTGCAGATGGGTCGCGCCTCGTCCATCGATCCCAGTGGGAGCGGGTGCTCGACGCCGCCCAGCAGACACGTCACCTGGACTAGAGAACGCTGCGGAGAGGGCACGATCGCCACGTGGCGCACGCGACATCGCCGGATTCGACCCCCGCGGGGGATCGACGCCCGCACGCTGGAATCGATTGGTTCAACGGCCATCTGCGCCTCCGGGCGGCCGCCGATCGTCGACCGGCGACACTCCGCCATGCGTAGCGTAGGGACCCGAGAACCGGTACCTCAATGGTGCCTTGGTACCCCCTCCACCATCCGACCTCGGGATCGTCGCCGCCTCGGGCGGAACGCTAGACTCAGCGCGCGCCGCTCGGCCGCTGCCTGGTCCGGGGCGCGCCTGAGGCAAGGGACGCTCTGTGTTCGGACGGCGGAAACGCGAGGACGTCGCGCGAGCTGAAGAGACTCGCGAAGCCGAGCGACGCGCGCTTTTCGAACAGCTCGCGAAGCGCCCGGAACACGTGTGCCCCTTCCTGGGGCTGTCGAGCGATCGCGCCGGCTACCAAGCCGAACCCAACGCCGAGCACCGCTGCTACGCCTTCGGCGATCCCGCGCCTCTCTCCGACGAGCAGCAGCGGCACGTCTGCCTGGAGCGCGGATATTCCAACTGCCCCAGGTACCTGCGCGGCGTGCTGGTGATCCCGACCGAGGAGCTGGAGGCCCTGCGAAGGCCCCAGCCGCACGTTCCGCTGCCGCCACCCCCACCGCCCAAGCTGCGGCCCGCGGATGAGCGACCGGCGCGGCGACCGTGGATGGTCGCCCTCCCGCTCTTGCTGGTGCTCGTCGCCGCGGTGGGAGCGGGTGGCTGGTATCTGCTCGGGCGGAACCCGGGCGTCGGGATCCTCCCGAGTGGGAGCCCCACTGCGACCGCGAGCGGGACCGTTGGCCCGAGCGGCAGCGCGACGGGGCTCGTGACCCCGACGCCGCTGCCGACCCCCACCACCGGAGACGTCTTCGTCGCCTACCAGGTGGGCGTCGGGCCGGAGACGTACCAGCTCTTCAAGGTCGACGATGCGGGCAACGTCACCGCGACGGTGTCCATCACCTTCTCCCGCTTCTCCCACGCCCGGGTGCAGCCGGTAACCGCCGCGAACGGTCTCCGTCATTGGCGGACGGTCGATGGCGGCCTCGCGGGCTACTCCTACATCGCCGGGCGATCCGGCGCCTTCGAGATCCGGAAGCTGTACCGCTCCCCGGATGGCCACCAGCACGCGATCGTGGTCCCGCCCGACCAGGTCTAGGCCTCTCACGCTCCCCTCAGCCGGTCACCGATCGGGCTGATTGGCCCCACGCGGCTCCCCCCTGGACAAATCTGCGCCGAAATCCCTTGACGGGCCGCTCGCGGCCTGTAGAATGGCGGCCAGTGGGTCCAAATGGGGCGAAATGGGGAGCAGTGGTAGAGACCCAACATGACCCAGGCATCGTTTCTCACCGGCGAGTTTCGCCACGCGCTCGACGATCGCGGTCGCATCGCGATCCCGGCGCGATTCCGTTCACGCCTCGGGCAGGGCGCGACCCTGGCCCGCTGGCTGGACCGCTGCCTGGGCGTCTTCCCGTCCGAGGAGTGGAGCTCCCTGGCCGAGAAGATCCGGGGCCTGCCGCGCACCAACCCCAACGCCCGCG
>VBJP01000008.1 GCA_005880165.1 Chloroflexota bacterium
CGATGAGCTGCGTCCGGATCTTGCGCAGGACCGGCCGCCAGTCGAGGGCATCATACCCGAGAGACGCAACTACCCGCTCGGCATTCCAGGCCGAGCCGCGGCTGAAGAGCTCGCGCAGCATGGTTCCCGCCTCCGGACTCCGCCACCAGCCGTCAGTGTGCCGGCGCCGCAGCTCCTGGTCCAGGATCCCCGCCAGCATCGTCGCGCGCAGGGAGGTCCCCGCGTGGAGCACATCCACGCTGGTTGAGAGGTACATCTCCTCCGGCCAGCGGACGCCGGGCAGCAGTCCCAGCGTGCCGGCGTACACGGCCCGGTGGATCGCATACTCGCCGCCGCGATGCAGGCCCAGCTCGTAGATCAGCTGCCCGCCGGAAAGCCTGAGCCGGTGGAGCATGGCCAGCGCTACGAAGTCGACGAACGCGACCTGGGCGGGCTCCCCCATCCCCAGGGATTCCGCGAGCCAGCCAGGCTCACCGAGCAGGCCCTCCATGAGGCACGCGTAGCCCTGGCCGACGCTCGTGTCGCCGAGCGGGCCGAGGCTCGGCGGGGTGCCGGGCGGGATGCTGATGAAATGCTCAAGGTGGCCGGCAACATGAAGCGCACCGCTCATGTCCTCCCAGCCGCCGCGCGGGTTCACGACGAGCCGCACGTCGCCGGGAACGCGCACCGCCACGCAATAGGCCTCGGACGCCTTGCTCGGCCTCGGCTCGAGATCGAGCGTGACCCCCGGCTGACCGCGGAGTTCCATCCCGAGCCCGCGGAGGGTCCCCTCCAGGGTGCGGGACAAGCGTCGCGGCTCGAACCAGGCATCCCAGCCGGTTCCGCGCAGGACGAACCACGCATCGGCCAGGCTGCCGTCGCCCTGCTCGATGCCGGCGCCGGCCAGCAGCCGGCGGATCGCGGCGTAGTACCCCGTCTCCGATGCGTTGAGCGCACCGCGCGTCAGGGCGGCGAGCTCGTCCGGATTCCATCCGCGGGCGACTCGCACCAGCTCCACGTAGTCGGCGTAGCCGAGGGCTTGGACCGCCTGGTGCCACGCTTCCAGGCGCTCGATCCGGAGTGGGTTGATGGCCTCCACCGCGCGCAGCCACTGCTCGAACAGGGCGTTGCGCTCCCATCGATCGCCGGTCGAGCTGATCCTGTTGCGCGCGAGGTGGTAGCGAATCGGCTCGCCTCGCCAGTTGATCACCGCCCGGCTCTCGGCCGTGGCGATGCGATCCGGCAGGTCGGCGGTGGATCGATGCAGGTACCCGTCAGAGGCGAACGCCAGCAACGCCCGATTGCGAGCTGACTCCTCGCCGCCCGAATCGACTGCGCTGCGAAGCGCGTCAATCGTCTCCGGCGTGAAGAGGCTGGCATACCGCGTGTAGACCGCAGCCTGGGCCGATGTGTCGCTCAAGCCGGCGACGTTCCGGAACCGCTCTTCGTTCAGCTCGGCCAGGAACGCCTCCGCGCCCTGCTCATAGGCGCTGCGGTCGAAGCCCCGGGCGGTCGTGCGGCGGCGAGCCCGCGTCGCCATCGGCTCAGGACTCGTGCGAGGAGGCGCTCGCCTCGACCGGGGATGGCTCGCCGCCTGCGGCGCGTTTCGCCGCGGTCGAACGCCGCGGATGCGGCGCGGGCTCCTCGCCGGCGGTTGTCGCGCCACTGGGCAGACCTGCCTGGCGAGCCGCAACACCGACGAAATCGCGGAAGAGCGGATGGGGCCGATTCGGCCGGCTCTTGAGCTCGGGATGCGCCTGGGTCGCCACGAACCATGGGTGGTCGCGAAGCTCGACGTACTCGACCAGCCGCGCGTCCGGCGAGATCCCGCTGAACCACATTCCGGCCTCGCCCAGCCGGTCGCGGTAGCCGTTGTTCACCTCGAAGCGATGGCGGTGGCGGTCGTAGGCGATCTCGGTGCCATACGCCTCGCGAACCTTGCTGCCCTCCTCCAGCCGGGCCGGATACAGGCCCAGGCGCATGGTGCCGCCCTTGTCGGCGACCTCGTGCTGGTCGGGCATCAGGTCGATCACCGGGTTGGCGGTGAAGACGTTGAACTCGCTCGAATTGGCGTCCTCGGTCTGGAGCACCTCGCGCGCGAACTCGATGACCGCGCACTGCAGTCCGAGGCAGAGGCCCAGGAACGGAATGCCGTTGAGGCGTGCCCAGCGGATGGCGCGGATCTTGCCCTCGACTCCGCGGTAGCCGAAGCCGCCCGGCACCAGGACGCCCGCCACCCCCTTCAGCTCGTCCGCCACCTGCTCGGGCTCGAGCCGCTCGAGGTGCTCGCTGCGGATCCAGCGGACCTTGACGTCCACACGATGGTGGAGCGCGGCGTGCTTGAGCGCCTCCGAGACGCTGATGTACGCGTCCGGCAGCTCGGTGTACTTGCCCACGATGGCGATCTCGACCGGCGGTCGCGGCATGCGAATTCGATCGACCAGCTCCTGCCAATCGCGCAGGTCCGGCTCGCCCGCGGGGATCTCCAGCTCTCTCGTGATCAGCTTGCCGAGGCCGGCACGCTCGAGGTGGAGCGGCACTTCGTAGATGCTGCGTGCCGTCCGCAGCGGGATGACGGCGTGCACGTCGACGTCGGTGAAGAGCGCGACCTTGTCCATGATTTCGTCGTCGATCGGCTCGTCGCTGCGCAGGATGATCACGTCGGGCTGGATACCGATCCCGCGCAGGGTGCTGACCGAGTGCTGGGTGGGCTTGGTCTTGAGCTCGCCGGTGGCGCCAATCTGCGGCAGCCACGTGACATGAACGTACAGTACGTCTCGCCGTCCGACGTCCTTGCGCATCTGGCGGATGGCCTCGAGAAACGGCAGCGACTCGATGTCTCCCACCGTGCCGCCCACCTCGACGATGACGACGCCGTGCTGGGCCAGCCCGCTGGTGGCGACCGTGCCCGTCCCTTCGCGAGCGACGCGCTGGATGCGTTCCTTGATCTCGTTGGTGATGTGCGGGATGACCTGCACGGTGCCGCCCAGGTAGTCCCCGCGGCGTTCCTTGGCGATCACGGACGAGTAGATGCGACCGGTCGTCACGTTGCTGGCCTGAGACAGGTTCTCGTCGATGAAGCGCTCGTAGTGGCCAAGGTCCAGGTCCGTCTCGGCGCCGTCATCGGTCACGAACACCTCGCCGTGCTGGTACGGCGACATGGTGCCCGTGTCGATGTGGATGTACGGGTCGAGCTTCAGGATGGAGACCGGGACGCCGCGCGCCTTAAGGATCCGGCCGATCGAGGCTGCAGTGATGCCCTTGCCGAGGGAGCTGGTGACGCCACCCGTGACGAAGACGTACTTGGGCATCGTGCCGAACCTTTCGCCAGTCGACTCAAGCGTGCGAAGCGGCCGCCGGAGCGGGGCCCCTTTCGGGCAACACGCGAGCGAGGGACGTCAACACCTGCTCGGGACGCGAGTCTACCGCACCGGCCGGACCGATGGCGAGCCCCTGGTGGCTCCACGCACGGCCGGGCGTATGATTGTTGTCATGACAACCATTTCCGAGGACCCGATCCGGCGGGTATTCTCGCACGGCGACCTCATCGACATCACCACCACGGGACGGCGCACCGGGCAGCCGCGGCGCATCGAAATCGTCTATCACGTCATCGACGGTCGGATCTACATCAGCGGCATGCCGCGGGCCGATCGCCGCCGCAGCTGGCTCGCCAACGTCGAGCGCCACCCGCAGTTCACGTTCCACATCAAGCGCGGCCTGAGGACGGACCTGCCGGCCACCGCGCGCATCGTCGATGACCCCGACGAGCGACGCAGGGTGATGCGCCACATCATCGAGACCGCGTGGCACGGCCAGAACCTCGAGGCGATGGTCGCCTACTCACCGCTGATCGAAGTGACGCTCGACGACGCCGCCTGACGGCTCGGACCGCCGCTGCCGTCTGAGCGGCTAGCCTTCCAGCGTGCGGATCCCGGCCGCGATTCCTCTCATCCATCCGGCGCCCGCGGCGGCGGTCGTCGGCCTGTCCGTGATGCTGGCAGTCATCATCGCCACGCAGGTCGGCGACGTCCCGCTCGTCCGGGTGCTGCTGGTGATCGCCTCGGTGGCGGGTTCCCAGGTCGCGACCGGGGCGCTGAATGACTGGGCGGACCGTGATCGCGACCGCCAGGCCCGGCCGGAGAAGCCGATCCCCGCGGGCGAGATCTCGCCCGTCGCCGCGCTGGGGATAGCGAGTGCGGGGCTGGTCCTCCAGCTCGCGGCTTCGCTGCCGCTCGGCGCGCTGGCCACGTTGCTCGGCATCACCGCGTTGGGCAGCGCCGTGGCCTACGACCTGGGGCTGTCGCGCACTCCGGCCTCGGTGGTGCCCTACCTGGTCAGCTTTGGCCTGCTCCCGTTATGGATCGCGGCCGGACTTGGGGTCCCGCTGGAGAGGGTGCTGCCGGCTGTGCCGTTGATCGCGCCCTTCGCGGTGGCGGCGCACCTGGCCAACACGTTGCGCGACTGGGACGCGGACGCCGCCGGTGGATCCCGCAGCCTGACGCAGGTGCTGGGGCGCCGCTGGAGCCGCCGCGCAGCCCTGGTCCTGGGCGTTGGTGCCGGCCTGGCGGCCGGAGCGCTCGCCGTCGCGACTGGGCGGCTCGGCGTGACGTCGGCCGTCCTGGGCGCCAGCGGCCTGCTGGCGATCGCGCAGGGGGCCAGGAGCGCGGGGGCGCTGTGGTACGGAATGTTGGCCGCCGCGGTGCTGTGGGCGGGAGCCTGGGCGCTGTCGACCGGTTGAAAACGCGACGGGCGCCCCTTTCGGGCGCCCGTATCGGTGTGGAAACCGAGCCGCCTAGACGGTGTCGTCGATCTCCAGCGCCTCGTCGTCGGTCTCCTCGGTCAGCTTCAGCCAGACGAAGAGCCCGGCCAGCACGGTGAGGGGCACGATGATCATGGCGGCGAGAAGCGCACCGATGCCAATGAGCAGGACCTTGATTGCCTTCATGGGACGCCTCCCTAGGGTTTCGCGCGAGCCTCCGACGCGGGTTCGCGTTGCTGCGGTGCGGCGTCGATCATAGCCAGAATCTCGTCCTTCGTGAACTCCGCCAGCTGGTGGCCCGTACTGGTCGCGGTGGCAATCAGCATGCGGAAGACGAAGGCCCCCTCCTGCTCGAAGAAGAAAACGTCCCGCGGCTTCTGCGCATCGATCCAGCCGCCAAGCACGCGCAAAGCGTTCTCATAGAAGTTCGCGATCTCGACGTGGGGATGTGGCTCGGTGGCCGTGCCCCGGTTGCTCGTCGCCTCGTCGAGGAGCTGGGCAACCTGCTCGTCGGTGAGCTCGTATGTGCGGGCGGCAAGCTGGCCGACCGATTCCGACCATTGGCCCGACTCAGGTAGCGCCAGGCCCTGCAGCACGAAGCCACCTTCGAGCTCGAGCAGCAGGATCTCCTTGAGGCGCTCGCGATCGGCGAAGGCGCCGACCGCGCGCAGCACGTCCTCCCAGTCCTGGCGCGGGCTGCCGTCGTAGATGCGCATGCCAGCCTCCCTGAGAGGGCCGCGCTCGGCCCACCGCAGCGCAGGATACATCGGCCGGGAAGGGCTCAGGCGGTGTTCGGCTGCGAGCGCGCCCTGGCGATGCGCGCAGCGGTTCGTGCGTTGTTCACGATGAGGCCGATGTTGGTCCGGACCGTGGCGCCGCCGGAGAGCGCGGACAGGCGCTGCAGGACGAACGGCGTCACCTCGCCGCCGCGCACGTTTGCCGACGCTGCCTCGACCAACGCGTCCTCGATCCAGCGCTCGACCTTGTCGCGCTCGAGCGCGAGCTCGGCGGGCGGCGGCTGGACGAAGAGAAGCGATGCCGCACCGGGAATCGAATGATGGAGGCCGATAAGCTGGGCAGCCTCGCTTAGCCCGCTGACGGAGTGACTCAGCGGCAAGCCGGTCGCGGCGGTAAAGAAGCCCGGCAGCTGATCGGTGCCAATTCCGATCACTGGAACCCTGCGCGTCTCCAGCATCTCGAGGGTCGCGGGCAGGTCGAGGATCGACTTTGCACCCGAGCAGACCACCGCGACCGGCGTCGCCGCGAGCTCGTCGATGTCCGAGGAGACATCGAAGCTCTGCCCCGCGCCGCGGTGGACGCCACCGATCCCACCCGTCGCGAACAGCTCGATGCCTGCCCAATGGGCAATGCGCAGCGACGCGCTGACCGTCGTCGACGCCAGCCGACCGCTGGCGAGAGCCAAGCCCAGGTCACGCGATGCGGCCTTCGCTGGTCGCGATTCCGGGTCGGCGAGCCGCTCGAGGATCTGACGCGGCGCTCCGACGAGCAACGCTCCGGCTTCGATCGCCGTCGTGGCGGGCACCGCACCCTCCTCGCGCACCGCCGCCTCGGCGGCATTCGCGGTCTCGATGTTGTGGGGAGCTGGCAGGCCCTGGGCGATGAGGCTCGACTCCAACGCCACGACCGGTCTGCGCGACTCGAGCGCCTCGCGCACTTCTTCGGAGACGCGCAGGAGGTCCGCGCCGGGAGGAGCGTTCATGCGCCGAACCTCTCGGGGTCCGTGTCTGCGGTGGACTGTGCGCCGATGACCGTGGTCGCCGCGGCACCCGCCGCGGAGGCGCGCTCGAGGGCCGCGGCAACCGCCTCTGCGCCCGGCGGCCATGTCGGAGCCAGCGACGCGAGCAGCGAGGCCGTGAATGCATCGCCCGCACCGGTCGTGTCGACCGTTGGTCGACGATTCGCAGCCGCTTCCTGAACGAGCGTTCGCCCGATCGATGCCCCCGCGGCCGCCGATCCTCGCTCCCCGTCGGTGACCACCGCCAGCCGTTCCGCACTGCCCAGAGCCGGAGCCGCCTCCTCGGCGGTGCGCGTCGGGCCGCCCGCGAGCAGTCCGGCTTCTTCCAGGCTGACGATGAGGATACGGGCCCCGATCTCGGCTATGGCGTCCCTGGCCGAGGCTGCATCGGCCCAGCCCGCGAAGGAACCGCCGGCGACGCTCACGCCATCGATCGCCGCAGCGTGAATAGCCGTAATCACACGTTCGGCCTCGGCGGGATTGCGGAGCAGGTAGCCAGACACGTGGACCCAATCACACCCGGCGAGCGCCGTCGCCAGATCCCCGTCAGCCGACACGCGGTCGCTGAGCATCATCCGCTCCCCGCGCGAGCCCCACAGCAGCACGACGACGACGCTCGTTCGGGAGGCCGGCAGGGCGACCACCTCCAGCGACTCGCCTTCGAGATGCTCGCGCAGGACCTTACCGGGAGGATCATCGGCGAGCGCTGTGACCAAGCGAACCCCAACCCTGGCCCGGGCGAGGCGGACTGCCACGTTGGCGCCCTGGCCGCCGGGTCCGACCGTGATCCGAGCTTGGGCGTCCCCCGACGACATCGGTCCCGGAGCTCCAACGGTGACGTCCAGCGTGGAATCCCCCACAACGGCGATCAGCACGCCGTCACCACGGCTTGCGGTTGGCAAAGCCCTCGGTGGTCGAGTGCCAGAAGGCCAGCTCTGGATCGCCGAGGCGCCAGCAGAACCAGACCGGCTCCCCGTCCCGCTCGGTGGGGATGTCGACAAGCCCGCTCTCCAGGTCGCGTACCACCGCGCCGATCGTCTCGAGGTGGGCAAGCAGGCCCTTGATGCCCTCGCCGACCTCGGCAAGCTCCGCCTCCCGTCGGTCCACCTCGCTGTGCGGTCCGCCATTCTCGCTGGCGTGTTGCTCGTGGAGGGCTGCGAGCGCGTCGTCGAAGCGGCGCTTCTCGACCGCCAGCTGCAGGAGGATGGCGCGCAGCTGGGGCACCAGCGCTCTGGCTTCGTCGAGGGTGTAGGTGGCTTGACCCTCCATCGGAGGCCGATGGTAGCCAACCGATGGCTCCACGGCGAGGGCTTTGCTAGCATCCGCGCGACGCACGCCTGGCAGGCCTGCTCCGCACCGCGACGGCGCTTGCACTGGGGGCGATCGGAGGAGGGTGCCCACCGCACCATGCCCGACGAGCTGCGCCGGCGCCGCCAGAACGATGAGCATCCGCCGGGCGCCCACGAGGACCCGTACACCGCCTACCACGACTTCGACCTGCCCGCCTACGTGGGCAGCACGACTTTCCAGAAGCTTCCGCTGGTGACGGATGGTGCGGCCCTCCGCGAGCGACGGCCCGACGTGGCGATCGTGGGCGCTCCTTTCGACGACGCGGTCAGCCACCGACCTGGCGCACGATTCGGGCCGCGGGCGATTCGAACCGCGACCTACCACTCCGGCAGCCTCAACTCGCTGCAGCTGAGCATCGAGCCCTTCGAATGGCTCGACTGCGTCGATGCCGGTGACGCGCCGGTGACGCCCGCGAATTTGGAACGCGGTCACGAAGTCATCCGCCGCAAGGTGCTGGACGTTGCCTCGAGCGGTGCCATCCCCATCGTGCTCGGAGGGGACCACTCGATCACCTTCCCGTCCGCCTCCGCGGTGGCCGAGGCGATCGGGACCAGACGGCTGGGTGTCGTGCATTTTGACGCCCACGCCGATGCGGCCAACAGCACCTGGGGCGTACTGCGCTCGCACGGCACCCCCATGCGCCGGCTCATCGAGTCGGGGGTCGTCGAAGGACGGAATTTCGTGCAGGTCGGACTCCGCGGCTACTGGCCGCCAGCCGAGACGATCGCCTGGATGGGCACCCAGCGGATGCGCTGGCACCTCATGACGGAGATCGAAACACGCGGCGCGGAGGCGGTGGTGGCCGATGCCATCGCCGAGGCTTTGGACGGTCCGGAGGTCATCTACCTCTCCATCGACATCGACGTGCTGGACCCAGGCCTCGCGCCGGGGACCGGAACGCCGGAGCCGGGCGGTCTGCTCACCCGCGAGCTGCTGCGTGCCGTTCGCCAGGTGGTGAGCGTGGTCGAGCTGGTCGCCATGGACGTGGTGGAGGTCTCGCCCCCCTATGACCACGCCGAGGTGACGGCCCTCGCGGCGCACCGGTGCGTGATGGAGGCGCTCAGCGCGTTGGCGGCGCGCCGACGGGACCGCGGCGACGCGGCCCATCCGACCCGTCTCGAGGCTGACCGTGGCGGCGAGCGCAAGGCGCCGGCCGAGTCAGGCGGTGACCGTGAATGAGGTCGACGCGACCTGGTCGCCGTCTCGCGTGATCCG
>VBJP01000009.1:0-10905 GCA_005880165.1 Chloroflexota bacterium
GTGCCTGCCTTCAAGCCACCGGAATGGCGGAATGCCCGCAACACCCTCATCGCCCAGGTCATCATCTTCGGCAGCCTCTTCCTCGGCATCAGCTTCCTGGCGGCCGAGATGCGCATCATTCCGGACCCGAACGAAGTTCAGACCGTGCTGTCGCTGATCACGCGAAACGTCATCGGGAACGGCTGGATCCTCTTCTTCATGCAGATCACAACCGCGCTGATCCTGGCGCTCGCCGCCAACACGAGCTTCGCGGACTTTCCCCGACTGTCGTTCTTCCTGGCGCGCGACGGGTTCATGCCCCGTCAGTTCGCGTATCGCGGAGAGCGGCTGGCGTTCACCACCGGCATCGTCGCGCTTGCAGGGCTGGCCGTCCTGCTGTTGGTCGCCTTCGGCGCCAGCGTCACCGCGCTGATCCCGCTGTACACGCTAGGCGTGTTCGTGGCCTTCACGCTCTCCCAATCCGGCATGGTGGTCCGATGGTGGCGTCAGCACGAGCCCGGCTGGCGGCGGGGCCTGGTGATCAACGGGCTGGGCGCCGCGACCACCGCCGTGATCGCTCTGATTGTCGCCAGCACCAAGTTCCTATCCGGTGCGTGGCTGGTGATCGTGATGGCGCCGCTCTTGATCATGCTCATGGTCGGCATTCGACGCCACTACCGCGTGGTCGACGCCGCCCTCGCGCTTGAACGCATCCCGGAGGGCAAGGAGGTGGCCGCCGAGCCGATCGTGATTGTCCCGATCGGGCGTCTCGATCGCGCCGCGCGCCAGGCGATCGCGTTCGCCAATTCCATCAGCCCGAACGCCACTGCGGTCCACGTCACCAACGACCCCAAGGACGCAGCCGAGATGCGCGAGCGCTGGCCGGACTGGGCGGGCACCACTGAGCTCGTGGTGGTCGAATCGCCGTACCGCGCGCTCATCGGTCCCCTTCTGCGCTACATGGACGCGCTGCAGGCCCAGGACCCCAAACGACCGATCGTGGTCGTCCTCTCCGAGTTCGTCCCGCGCCACTGGTGGGAGCAGCTGCTGCACAACCAGACCAGCCTGCGGCTGAAGCTTCGGCTCTTTGGGCGGCGGAACACGATCGTGGCCGACGTGCCATACCACCTACCCAAGCCGGAGGTCAGGTAGCGCCGGCGTGCGCGCAATGGTCCTCGAGCATCCGGCGGCGGATGGGCCACCACAGCTGGGCGCACGCGAACTCCAGGACGTGCAGGCAGGGAGCGGCGAGCTGGCCCTGGAGGTGATGGCCTGCGCGGCGTGCCGGACAGATCTGCAGCTCGTGCGCGGGGATCTGCCTGCCCATCGCCTGCCGGTCATTCCCGGCCACCAGGTGGTGGGTCGCGTGACGGGAGTCGGGGCGGGCGTCGAGGGCTGGACGGTCGGCGATCGGGCCGGGGCGTTCTGGCTGGCCTCGTCGTGCGGGAGCTGCCGGGCTTGCAGTGCCGGCAGCGAGAACCTATGTGCTGACGCCCGATTCACCGGGTGGGACGTCGACGGCGGCTACGCGAACCGGATGGTCGTCCGCGCCGAGGCCCGACGATCTGGCGCCCCTGCTGTGCGGCGGAGTGATCGGCTACCGCGCCCTGCGGCGGTCCGGCATTCAGCGCGGCGGGAGGCTTGGCCTGTATGGCTTTGGCGCGTCCGCGTCGCTGGCGATCCAGGTCGCCCGGTCCTGGGGCTGTGAGATCTACGTCGCTACGCGCGCCGAGCGCGACCGGGAACGCGCGGTCGCCATGGGCGCCACCTGGGCAGGGGCGGCGACCGAGCGGCCGCCGGTGCCCCTCGATGCCGCCGTCACCTTCGCACCGGTCGGTTCGGTGGTGGTGGCGGCGCTGCAAGCGCTCGATCGTGGCGCGACGGTGGCGATCAATGCCATCCACCTCGACCAGATCCCGGCGTTCGACTACGACGATCTGTGGTGGGAGCGCTCGATCACCTCGGTCGCCAACGTGACGAGGCAGGATGCCCTTCCTGGCGCTCGCCAAGCAGATCGGGATCGCGACCAATCCGATCCCCTATCCGCTCGACGACGCCGCGCGGGCACTGGCCGACCTCGAGGCGGGCGCAGTCGGCGCGGGTGCTGCGGTCCTCCAGACCTGAGGACAGCGAAAGGCGCGCCACCGATGCCGGTGGCGCGCCTCTGCCGGGCGGTTGGAGTCGCCCTGTGGGTTAACCCTTGTCGACGGGTGGGAGCGGCTTCCCGGTGTAGTCGACTCCGGGAGAAGTCGGGGACGAGGAGGTCGGCTCGGGTGGGAGCGGCTTCCCGCTGTAGTCGACCTTTGGAGAAGACGTGGCGCTCTGCTCGCTCAGGGCGCCGCCTTCGCGGGCCTTGGTTGAGGCGTCTCCCGTCGGCGTGCCGGCGAGGCTGCCGGTGATGCCCGCCTGCGTGCGTGCGGCGTCGGCCGCTGCCATCGGGTTGACCCCGGTCTCGCCCAGGGCGCCGCCCTCGCGAGCCTGGGTCTGGGCGTCGGCAGCCGGGGTGGCAGCAGCGCGAGCCGCTGCGATTTCGGCATTGATCTGGTCCGCAGCAGACAGGGCCGGAGCCCCCTGCGGGATCGACGCTGAGGCCGCCGCGCCGGCCTCAGCCGCGCCGCGAGCCGCTGCGATCTCGGCATTGATCTGGTCCGCAGCAGCGGGATCGACGCCGAGGCCGCCGCGCCGGCCTGGGCCGCGCCGCGAGCCGCCGCGATCTCGTCACTGATCTGCTGAGCTGCAGGCACCGGCGCGCTCCCCTGCGGGATCGCCGGTTTCTCTGCAGCGCTGGTTGAGCCGGCGAGACTGCCGGTGATACCCGCCTGCGTGCGTGCGGCATCGGCCGCTGCCGCTGGATTGACGGTGCTCTCGCTGAGGGCGCCGCCCTCGCGGGCCTTGGTGGAGGTGTCAACGGTTGGGGTGCCGGCCAGACTGCCGGTGATCCCCGCCTGCGTGCGTGCGGCATCGGCCGCTGCCGCTGGATTGACGGCAGCCGCACCCTTGGACTGTGATCCGACCGCGGACTTCAGCGCTGGTCCGGTCAAGCCACTCTCGGCGGCTTGGGCCTTTTGCGCGACGTCGGATGCGCTGCCGACCGGAATCGACAGGGTGCGGCTCTGGGTGAGCGCGCCGCCCTCGCGAGCCTGGGCTGAGGTGTCCATGAACACCGTGGCCTGGGAGGCGGGCGCGGCCGCCGTGCCGGTCTGGTGGGGTGCCAGCGCTACCCCGGTCCCGACGCCCATCGCCAGCGTGGCAGTCAGCACGCCTGCGGCCAACAGCTCGTTGCGGAAGCGACGGGCCTGCTCGGCGTCGGGGAAGTGGATGCTGATGGCGTGCCCTTCGACGTCGTCGTCGGCGACTTGCAACGCCAGGACGAGAGTCTGGTCTCCGCCGCTGAAGAGGTGCCCTTCTACGTCCTGCTCATCGGCAAGGCTGACTCGAACACGCATGGTGTCGACCTTGCTGAGCAGGCCGCGAACCTGCGCCTCTGATTCGGCGGAACCGAACCTGATGGGTTGAAGATCTTGATTGGCGTTGCCGGCGCTCATCGCGACGCCGGAATCGGCCCCCTCGTTGCGGTCCTTGGACGGCATTTGCTCGGCCTCCTTATTCGTGGTGCCTGACCCGTGCGTGCGCGTTCGGACGAGGAGGATAGGCCTCGCCGTCCGTCAGGTATAGATGGCAGGCGACATTCGGATTGACCGATGCGCGACACCCTGCGCCGCCGTTGATACGAGGGCAGGTGTTGGATGGCGCGCCCGGCAGGTGATGGGCACGTAGCGCAAACGATCGTGAGCATGCCGATCGCCAACCGTGTCGGGCTGGCGCTGGCGTGCGAAGAGGAGGCTTAGGCGTCACTGCGCAGCCGAACGAACGAGCCCCGGCGGGGCTGCTGGCGGCGGTGGCA
This sequence comes from Chloroflexota bacterium, assembly GCA_005880165.1. Lineage (GTDB taxonomy): Bacteria > Chloroflexota > Limnocylindria > QHBO01 > QHBO01 > CF-82. The sequence continues at coordinate 3,884 of VBJP01000009.1, forward strand.
GAATGGGCCACTTAGAGGATCGCGGCGGATCGAGGTCGTCCATGCCCATGGTCCCCCGGTGAACGATCGGCAGGTTCGAATGTGGGCCTGGGTGGGGCTGGCCGCGCAGGTGGTGCTGGTCGTGAGCTGGATCGTCGCTGGGTTCTGGCAGGGACCCCACTACAGCGTCATGTCCGACTCGATCAGCGACATGTATGCCGTCACGCCTCCCGCGGGCCTTCTTCTTGCGATCGTCATCGGCCTTTGCGGCCTGGCCACGATCCTCTTCGCGTGGCTCTCGGTCTGGCCTTCGCTGCGCGGGGCGGGCCGGCTGGCGGCAATCGGCTCCGCGCTGCTTGGAGTGTCGATCTATGGGCTGGGCGATCTCCTCGCGCCGGTCGCCCGGGTCGCTTGCCGTATCGCCGACCAAGGGTGCAGCCCCAGCGACCAGCTCGCGACCTTTGGCGGCATGCTGGACGCCATCTCGAGCATCCCCGGCATCTTCCTCTTCATCGGCGCCGTGTTCGTGCTCGCCGCGGCGATGGCGAGAACACCCGAATGGCGCGACGTGGCCGGTCCGAGTCGGCGGCTGGGCATCGTCTTCATCGTCCTGCTGGTCGCGACGGTGGTGGCGGCCGCAATTGATGCCACCGGGCTCGGCACCCGTGTGTTTGCCATCACAGGCGCCGCCGGGATCTCCGGGTTGGCGTGGCGCATCGCACGGAGCGCGCCGACCTCATCGGCCAGCTGGTAAGCCCGCCGGATGGCGGATAAGCGAGTAGGGGTGGCGCGCCCGGCAGGAATCGAACCCGCGACCTGATGGTCCGAAGCCACCCGCTCTGTCCGCTGAGCTACGGGCGCACGCTTCACGCTCAAACAGAGCGGAAAACTAGACGACGCATTGTGGCACAGCGCCTAGAGAGCGGGATGTGGGGTCACCGGCAGCCGGGGCGACGGGCGCTATTCCTGGGCTCCGGCCCTACGACCCACTCTGCATCAACTTGCTGCTGGTGACGGTTGTCGTTGGGAGGTGCGACACCTCATGATGGCGCCCGTAGCCCCGCCTACACCGGCTTGAGGTTCCGAGCGCCAGAACGTGATTTGCTCCAACTGTGGCACCGCAAACGAGGACGGACGCAAGTTCTGCAAGGAATGCGCCTCTCCTCTCGCGGTCCTGTGCTCGAACTGTGGCACTGCCAACACGCCCGATGCGAAGTTCTGCGGCGAGTGCGCCTCGCCGCTTGGCGGCGTCACGGCCACCGCTGCATCCTCCGTTCCTGGTGGTCGGGCGGCGGCTACGCCCCTCCCCAACCAGGTCGCCGAACGTCGAATGGTCACCGTCCTCTTCGCCGATCTGGTCGGGTTCACCCCCTTCGCGGAGGAGCGCGACGCCGAGGAGGTCCGGGACACCCTGAGCCGCTACTTCGAGCTCGCCAGCGACATCGTTGTCCGCTATGGCGGCGTGGTCGAGAAGTTCATCGGCGATGCGGTGATGGCGGTCTGGGGAGCCCCCACAGCGCATGAAGATGACGCGGAGCGGGCGGTGCGGGCCGGCCTCGAGCTGATGCAGGCGGTGCGCGCGCTAGGGCCAGCGATCCAGGCCCGCGCCGGGGTGCTTACCGGGGAAGCGGCCGTCACCATCGGGGCAACAAATCAGGGGATGGTGGCGGGGGACCTGGTCAACACGGCGAGCCGGCTGCAGTCGGTCGCTCCCCCGGGAGCTGTGCTGGTCGGCGAGACGACATTTCGTATCGCCCATGAGGCAATCGTTTTCGAGGAGGCTGGCGAGCGGACTCTCAAGGGCAAGACGAGCCCCGTGGCGGCGTGGCGCGCCCTCAGAGTCGTTGCCGAGCGCGGCGGCCGCAATCGGGCCGATAGCCTCGAAGCGCCATTCGTCGGCAGGGATGAGGATCTACGGCTGCTCAAGGACCTCTTCCATGCCACTGGACGAGAGAACCGCATTCGGCTGGTCTCGGTCATGGGTCCTGCGGGCATCGGCAAGAGCCGCCTGGCGTGGGAGCTCATCAAGTACGTCGATGGGCTGGTCCAGAACGTGTACTACCACAGCGGCCGGTCCCCGGCCTACGGGGACGGGATCAGCTTCTGGGCCCTGGGCGAAATGGTCCGCGCGCGGGCTGGGCTGTTGGAGACCGATAACGAGGCGACGACCCGCGCCAAGGTCCGCGAGACGGTCGCGCAGTGGATAGCCGACGACGCAGAGCGGAGCTGGGTCGAGCCGGCCCTGTTGGCACTGCTAGGGATCGAGTCCGGGGCATCGTCCGAAGAGCTCTTCAGCGCCTGGCGGACCTTCTTCGAGCGGATCGCTGCGAGCGGCCCGGTGGTCCTCCTGTTCGAGGACTTCCACTTCGCCGACACGGGGCTGCTCGATTTCGTCGATCACCTGCTTGAGTGGAGCAAGGGGGTCCCGATTCTGGTGATGACCCTGGCCCGACCCGAACTACTCGACAAGCGGGCTGACTGGGGCGCGGGCAAGCGCAACTTCCACTCGATGGTCCTGGAGCCGCTCCAGGAGGCGGAGATGCGCGAACTGATCACCGGACTGGTGCCCGGGCTCCCGGAATCGGCCGCACGGGCAGTCGTACAGCGCGCAGATGGGATACCGCTGTACGCCGTCGAAACGGTGCGCATGCTTGTCGCGAGTGGGCGCCTGAGGCTCGAGTCGGGCGGGTATGTCCCGGTCGGCGACCTCGCGTCCCTGGCCGTTCCAGAGACGCTCACCGCCCTGATCGCCTCGCGGCTCGACGCACTCGATGTTCCGGAGCGATCGGTTCTCCATGACGCGGCGGTGCTCGGCCAGTCGTTCAGTCCCGCCGCGCTGTCCGCTGTCTCGGGCATTGACGAAACCGAGCTGGAACCGCGCCTCGCGACCCTCGTCCGGAGGGAGCTGCTGACACGGGAGGGCGACTCACGCTCCCCAGAGCACGGTCAGTACGTTTTCGTGCAGGCGCTCATCCGCGAGGTGGCGTACTCAACCCTGGCGAGGAGGGACCGTAAGGCACGCCACCTGGCCGCAGCCAGGTTCTTCGAGTCGCTCGAAACCGATGAGCTGGCCGGAGCACTGGCCAGCCATTATCTCGCCGCGCACACGAATGCCACGCAAGGCGCTGAGGCGGATGCTCTTGCGAGCCAAGCGCGGATTGCACTCAAAGCCGCGGCCGAACGGGCGGCAAGCCTGGGGGCCTACGAACAAGCCGTCTCGTTCCTGGAGCAAGCGCTGACGGTCACGACCGGCAAGACCGACCAGGCGGAACTGCTCGAGCGCGCGGGCGACGCGGCACGCACCGCCGCCCGCTATGACCGGGCCGAGAGTCTCTTGGGGCGCGCTATGGAGATTCGACGCGAGGCGGGAGACCGGCTCGGCACGGCGCGCGTCACGGCCGCCCTCGGCTGGGCACTCCTAGAGGGACGCAGTGGCGGACCAGCCCTGGAGCTTCTGGAGGCGGCAGCCACGGAGTTCGCCGACCTGGCCCCCGATCCCGTTGTGGCGAGCCTCGACACATCCCTCGCCAGGGCGTACGCGGATGCGGGCCAGAATGCCCGGGCCATCCAGACCGCTGAACACGTGCTCGAAAGTGCCGAGCAGCGTGAGCTGGTGCCGATCGTGACCAGAGCCCTCAGCATCAAGGGATTCGCGCTGGGCAGCCTCGGCCGAAAACGCGAGGGGATCGCGCTGATCGGCGCGGCAGAGGACCTCGCGCGTGAGAACGGCTTACAGCAGGACCTGCTCGGTGCCCTGATGGTCGGGGGATTCCAGAAGGGCGATCTCGACCAGATGGCCGCCCTCGAGAGCTATCGGGAAGGACTCGCTCTCGCACGACGTCTGGGGCATCGCAGCCTGATGCTGCGGTTCGTTAACAACTTTGGCTACTCGGGCTTCCTTGCCGGCGACTGGGACGGCGCTCTCGCCGAGCTGGAGGGCGCTCTTACCGAGGAACTCGACCGCGGCGACCGCCTATCGATTCTGTCTAACGCCCTGATTGTCCATGCCTGCCGCGGGGAGTCCGTCGCCGAGGGCATCGCAGAACTCGAACTCCTGGGCGCCGGGATCAGGGATTCACGGTGGCGCATCTCGATCCTCGATGTGGAGGGCAATGCAAGGCTCGCTGATGGGAGTCTCGAAGCGTCTCGGAGGGCATGGCACGAGCTAGCGCGGCTGGAACCCGACCAGGCGCCGGAGTTCCGTTACCGCGCCGCCCGCCCCGCTCTGTGGAGCCGGGATCGCGGAGCCGCCCATGCGGATCTCGCAGCTCTCGACGCCACTGGCGTCCACGGACGCGTAGTGGAGATCCGCCGGCTCACCATCCGGGCAGGACTCGCGGCCGTGGATGGGCAGACCGCCGATGCGCTCGCAGGTTATCGCGAGGCGCTGCGCGGCTGGCGCGAGCTGCGCCTTCCCTGGGATGAAGCCCTTTCCAGCATCGACATGGCGACCCTCATCGATCCAATCCAACCGGAAGTCCAGGCGGCTGGAGAGTCGGCACGCGAGATCCTGTCCCGGCTGCGGGCGAGTCCCTTCCTGACGCGCCTGAATGCCGCCCTCGGCGCGTCCCGGTCGGCAGATACAGTCGCAACCGCCGTGCCTGCCGACAATACCCGTGCCGAGATCGGCGCACAGAGCTAAGCGCGGTCCTGGCCGCTCCTGCCCGTCCGCTGACGCCCGCCCCCAAGCGGGTTCTCGACAGCGGATAACTCGGCAGCTTTCGCTCGCGATCGCGCGCTCACCCCACAGCGCATCGGCCGATCTGGGCCGAAGCCACCCGCTCTGTCCGCTGAGCTACGGGCGCACGCTTCACGCTCAAACGGAGATGCTGCAATTTCGCGGTGGTCGGAGTTCGCTCCGGTCGGAGACGGCGGTGTGCTGGACGCGAGCCGTCCGAGCGGCCTCCCCTCGCGGGATGGCCCCTCTTCTTTGTTGCCCGGAGCGCCCGCCCGGCCCAAGGCCCTCGCCAAGATCGTGAGAAGGCGGAGGCGCTTGACGCCATGAATCTTGGCAGCCCGACCATGCCTCCCGAGTTACCTCGCGACCGCTGGTGCCGGCTCGTACACTCCCCTGGTGATCCGCTGCCCGAGCTGCGGAACCGAGAACCGCGAGGGCGCCCGCTTCTGCGACAGCTGTGGCAGCGCGCTGTCGGCGTCTGCTGGGCCGGCTGGCGAGGTCCGGAAGACCGTGACCATCCTTTTCGCAGACATCGTCAGCTCCACGGCCCGCGGCGAGGAGACTGATCCCGAGTCGACCCGCCGCATGTTGGCACGCTACTTCGACGCCATGCGCCGGGTGGTGGAGCGGCATGGCGGGACCGTCGAGAAGTTCATCGGCGACGCGGTGATGGCGGTCTTTGGCATCCCGAACCTCCACGAAGACGATGCGCTGCGCGCCGTCCGAGCCGCGCATGACACGGGCATCGCCATCGAAGCGGTCAACCAGGAGCTGGCGAGCAGCGGTTGGCCGCCGATCGCGGTGCGTATCGGGGTCAACACCGGCGAGGTCATGGCAGGCGATCCGGCATCCGGTCAAACGCTGGTCACGGGGGACCCTGTCAACGTTGCCGCCCGGCTCGAGCAGACAGCCCGACCCGGCGAGGTGATCCTGGGTGCGGCGACGCATCGGCTCGTCCGTGGGGCGGTGGAAGCCGAGCCGATGGCGCCACTGGAGCTCAAGGGGAAGGCTGCCACCGTCGATGCCTTCCGCCTTCTGCGCCTCAAGGAGCGCGAGTCCGAACCCCGAGACACGCCTCTGGTGGATCGAATCCGCGAACTGCATCTGCTTTCCGAGGCGTTCCAGCGCGCCAAGGGTGACGGTGCCTGCTATCTCTTCACCCTGCTAGGCGCCGCTGGCGTGGGCAAATCGCGTCTTGTTCGCGAATTTCTGGGCCGAACAGGTGCGCAAGCCCAGGTGCTCCGCGCCCGTTGCCTGCCGTACGGCGAAGGGATCACATTCTGGCCGGTCATCGAGCTGACTCACGCAGCCGCCACCATCCATCCCAACGACCCACCTGAGGTGGCGATGGCCCGGCTGGAAACGCTCCTCGAAGGCACCGACGAGCAAGGCGGCATCGCCGAGCGCATCGCCGCCACCATCGGTCTGACCGACAAGGTGGTCCCGGCTGAGGAGACATTCTGGGCAATGCGCAAGCTCCTCGAGACGGTTGCGCTCAAGCGACCGCTGATTGTGGTGATCGACGACCTGCACTGGGCGGAGCCCACGCTACTCGACCTAGTCGATCACGTGGCGGATTGGTCCAGAGAAGCACCGATCCTCCTTTTGGCTGTTGCCCGCCCCGAGCTGCTCGATGAGCGCCCGCAGTGGGCCGGAGGCAAGCTCAACGCGACGACCATCCTCCTGGAGCCGCTTAACCCGAGGGATTCGGAGGCACTTATCGGTAATCTCCTCCGCGATGAGACCGTGGCCCGCTCGGTCCAGGAACGGATTGGCGAGACAGCCGAAGGCAACCCCCTCTTCCTCGAGGAGCTGGTGGCGGTGCTGCTTGAGCAGGGAGCGCTGCGCCGCCATGAGGGCCGATGGGAGGCGGCCCAGAACCTAGAGGCTATCCACGTGCCCCCTACGATCTCCGCCCTTGTCGGGGCTCGCTTGGATCGTCTTGACCCGCCGGAACGCGACCTCATCGGTCGTGCATCGGTGGTGGGCAAGGTGTTCCAGCGTTCGGCCGTCACCGAGCTTTCGCCCGCCGACCGCCGCAGTGACCTGGGAGTTCGACTCATGGCGTTGGTCCGCAAGGAGCTGGTCCGCCCGGAGCGCTCCGCACCCACTGGAGACGAGGCGTTCCGGTTCCGCCACATCCTGGTCCGGGACGCCGCGTACGCCTCGCTGCCGAAGGAAGAGCGCGCAGACCTCCACGCTCGCTTCGCCGGCTGGCTTGAGCGGATTACTGGCGATCGGCTACTCGAGTATGAGGAGGTGATCGCCTACCACCTTGAACAGGCGTATCGCTACCGAGCTGAGCTTGGCTTCACAGAACCCTTGACAGCCTCGCTCGCAGGCCGGGCCGCGACGCATTTGCGGG
>VBJP01000009.1:10944-11453 GCA_005880165.1 Chloroflexota bacterium
CACGGAGAGGTCATGCTCATGGTCGCCGGTCTGGCGGGCGAGACGGGAAACGTTCAGCGAGCGATGGATATCTTTGCCGAGGTGTCTGCACAGGCGCTCGGGGATGGCGATGATCTGCTTGATGCGAGGGCGCAACTCGCGTCCAAACGGCTCAGCCTGCTGACCGATCCGCACGCCGGACAGGAGGCGATCCTCGACCTCGCGGATCGCCTGGAGGTGCTGGCCACCGAACGCGGGTCTGCCGAAAGTCGGGCGGAGGCAGAGCTGGCCCGCGCGCACGTCTGGCTCGGGCGTTGCCAGTGGATGGCGGAGCTTTCCGCGCTCGAGCGGGCCCTGTCGCTGCTGGGACCTACCGGCGACCCCGCATCGCGGTCACGAGCCGAACTCGATCGCGTGATTGCCTTGCGCTTTGGGCCAGTCCCAGTGCCGGAGGCGATTCCTCGCATCGAACAGATCGCCGCCACCACCGAGTCACTCGGTACGCTCGGGCGGATGTGGCTTGCGCCGCT
>VBJP01000009.1:11606-20180 GCA_005880165.1 Chloroflexota bacterium
AGAGATCGGTGCCCAAACGGGCTTGCTCTCAACCCTGGCGGCGCTCCATGCCACGGTTCTGTACCGCCTCGGCCGCCTTGAGGAGATGAGGCCGGCCGTTCGACTGGCGCGCGAAACAGCCGCGCCCAATGACGTCGCAACCCAGGTCGAGTGGCGTATTGCCGAGGCTCCCCTTGCTGCGGACGAAGGCCGACTCGCCGAAGCCGAACTCCTCGTTGGCGAGGCGCTAGCGCTTGTGCAGCCCACCGACTTTCTGGAATTGCGCGGGCAGGCGTACGAGGCGCTCGCACACGTGGAGGCTCGCGCTGGGCGCCCTGAAGACTGGCGCCGCGGCTTGGAGCAGGCCGTGGCCGAACATCGGAGGAAGGGAAACATCGTGGAGGAGCAGCGAATCGGGGGACTTCTTGGTGGCCCGCCACCCACCCCGTCCGCGCAAGCGGTGGTTAGCAAGCCCTGAACGGAAGCCAAGGCAGCTGCCCTCATCAGGTCGTGCCTATATGCGCCTCCTGACAGACGACCGATACGTCAGATCGGTGTGTCCTTGAAGGAGGCGCGCCAACAGCCCTGGGCTGAGCTCCTTGACTACGCGAGGTGGGCGCCCTCTCCTCATAACACCCAGCCTTGGAAGATCAAGGCCCTATCGGGCGGCGAAGCCGAGCTGTACTACGACCCGAAACGCTTGCTTACGGTCGAGGATGGGGACTACAGGTTCTTCTTCGTCGCCATCGGCATATTCTGTGAGTCGCTGAAGATCGCTGCCCGGGGGCAGGGATTAGAGATAGTTGTGGACTATGTCACCGACCAGATCACTGGCGACGCCGGTGAGCCGCAGCTCCTTGCCAACCTGAGCCTCAGGCCAAGCACCACGCAGGAGCCGCTCGATCCTGAGCTCATTAAGGCCAGGAGGACTTCTCGGCTGCACTACGACGGGAACCCGTTGAGCGAGCTCGCACTTTCAGAGCTGGCCGCTGAAGCTGAGCGCTTCGGCCATGAGTTCAAGCACAGCAGCGACAGGGATTTCATCAAGTGGGTCCTTGAGCTCGACAAGGAGACCTTGTTCGATGACCTTCAAGATCGCGCGACCCGTGAGGAGATCACGAGCTGGTTCCGTTTCTCAGCCGCGGAAGCGGAGAAGAATCCTGACGGTCTATGGTCGGAGTGCTTCGGATTTCCAGGTTGGCTGCTCAGATTCTTCCTGAATCGCACCTACCTGCTGGAGCTTCCGGTAGTCAAGCAGGCCACGATGGCCTACTACTCTCGATCCATGACGGGAGTGGCCACAGTGGGGTGGCTGGCGGGACCCTTTTTGAAGACGGCAGATTGGGTGTCGGCCGGACACATGCTGGCCAGGTTTTGGCTCGTCCTCACCAAGCATGGCGGTTGCCTGCATCCGTTCGGGTCAGTGATCACCAACTTGCGATCCCACCACCAGATGGCCGAGAGACTGGCCGAATCTGAAGAGGGTGATCGGTTGGTGTGGTTGCTGCTCAGGCTTGGTTACAGCCGAGAGCCTCCGAGGAGCAAACGGCTGGCGGTCGCGGACCTTCTGATGGCTGTGGAGGACCGACCCAGGAGTTCCATCCAAGTTGAGCAGTTCGCCTGAGCGGGAGCGCCAGAGCGGACCGGCACGGAGGCCGCTTGCCGACCCTCAGGCGGGGGGTGCGATCCGCCGAGGCTTGATGCGGCCCACGTCGCCCGCGAACGGGCCGGAGCCAAGCGGATGCGGCATGACTACCGGCTCCATCGCATTGGGATATTCGCGATACGCCTCGCGGTAGTCGAGATTCAATCGCCGCAGGCCTTCACGGATGAGAGACGTAACGTGCACCACACGAGCCGGATCAAGATCGACGCCAGGAAGCAGCTCGAGCGCGATGCCGGGGCGCGGAGTCCCCGCGTCGTCCTGAGCCAACATGAGCATGAACGACTGGAGGTCTCCAGCGAGCTCCGGGTCGCCGTAGATGATGCTCTCGAGGTCCTCGGGATAGATGTTCGCGCCCATGACGCTGACAGTCGCATCTCGACGGCCGAAGACATAGACGAAGGGGAGAGGGAGCGGCTCCGACCACAGGAGCTCTCCGCGAGGTCCCATGGCCTCAGGGCAAGCTCCTAGGTGGCGGATGTCGAGCCCGGCGCTCGCCAGCGCGCGACGGACCGTACCAAAGGGTAAGAGCCCTCCAGCATCGTGAACGTTGTATCGGATCCGCGGGCTCATCAGGTCGAGGCGGCTTACCGTGCACAGCACCTCTCCGAGGACATTGGTCTCGAGGTAGTGGATGAGTGGGTTGTACTGGAACACCATTGGCAGCCTTGGATCCTCTCCGAAAAGGGCGTCCCGGACATCCGGTCGCGCCCTCGCGATGCGCCGGATCGCGACACTCACCGGCGATTCGGCCGCCATCCCGATCTCCAGATCGGTAGCCCCGTAGCCGGAGTAGACGAGCTCGAAGCGCTCGAGCAACCGGTCACGTAACTCCTCCGCCATGCCCTCTCCGCCCACCAGCGCGGAGCACCGATACCCGTCCCACGAGAAGCCCGCTAACTCTCCCTCATCGAGCAGGTGCTTGAGGAACGGTGGATACCCGCAGATTAGGTAATGGAATCGGGGTCCAAGAAATTGGAGGGTCGAGAGGATCTTCCCGATGTCGGGCCCAATCGACTTCACCAACCCATGCCTATTCAGGCCGAGAGACATATTGAAACCGGTCGCCCACGCCCCCATGGAGAACGCGTTGAGCGTGACTAGATTGCCCTCCCCGTAGCCGTATCGCGCGAAGAAGGCGATGTTGCGATGGGCGAAGCGCCGCTCGGAGGCACCCCGGATCCAGTTGTACGGCGTTCCCGTCGAGCCACTCGACTCGTCGATGGTCACCCCCTTGAAGTGCAAGCGGCCGTCAACGCAACGCTCCGGGAGCGAGTAGGGATCGATGTAGCTGTGTTTGTCTGTTTCGGGCAGGGTTTGCAGGATGCCCGCCGGATGCAGGCGGTCAGGGTCGAATCCCTGGCTGGCCAGATAGGCTCGGTAGGCTGGGACTCGATGAACCGCATGCCACGCCGCTCGCTCCGCGCGAAGTCGACCACTGACGGCCAGCAGTGATGCAGGAACTGCCTGAAACAGTGATCGCAGCCACCCGTAACGCAACCCGATCACGCGAAATGCGACGTCCAGAGGAAAGAGCCACGCATTGCGGCCGATCCCCAAGATCCAGGCTGCAAGGTGGCGTCCGAGGATTCCGAACGGAGGTTGGGCCTGCGGAGGCGTTCGCGCGGCTACTGGCGGCGGAGCTGGATCCTTTACCGCGTCGTTCGATCGTTCCGCGTCGAGCCCTGGCGCGTCTTCCATACGGATGCAGGCTACGCTTTCGACCTGCGGCAGGACTGCGGCTCCAGCACGTGCCACGCTAACTTGCGACCGCGGTTGGTCGCCGGCCTGCCTCAAAGCGGCTTCGGGCATGGCGGGCAAGGTGACAGCCTGAGGCTTTTCGCCGGCGGTCGCTGAGAACTGAACAGGGCCAGTCCCTGATCGCGCGGCCGGACGGAGCCTGCGCCCAGCTCGTGAGGGGAGCTGAGCCCGGCGAGATGGGCCACGCGCGTCCTGGGGTGCAGGTGAGCGGGCAAAACGGCTCAGCGGGCACCGGTCCTCGAGGGAGCCGCAGTCTGGCCGTAGTCGCATGCGCGTAGCCTCGCCGCGTGATTCAACCGGGAGGGGCCTACGCGCTGTCTCGAGTCAGGCCACTGACTGGCGTCGCTTTGCTGCTTGTCGTCAGGGGCTGCAGTGCGACGGCGTCGCACCCAACCACCACCAGCGAGACCTCTGGGCCATCTCGACCGAGTGCGACACGTCAGGCATCGTGTTTCCAATCGATGGGTCGACGCGTGCGATGACCGAGACCGAGATCACTGACTTTTCAATCGACATCCTGTACGACGCGCCGAAGGCCGGATCGATGGACGGCACGCCTGATGGGCGGTACGTCTTCTGGTTCGAGCCATCGTCGAACGGGCGCCAACGAGCCTGGATCAACGGCTCGCTAGGCGAACCATTCGACGAGGTCGTGAGCTTCGCCGGCGGCCGGCCCTGGCTGATCAGCGACCGGGGCGGCCGGTTCGCATACGTCGTCCGGCGCGGAAGCCAGGCGTTCGTCGGAGCGGACGACCGCGAGTACGGCCCCTACGCAAATCTGTCCAGGCAGATCGAGCCCTTCTTCAGCCCTGACGACCGCCACCTCGTCTTCGCGGTGCTCGTCGGCGACGACGTCCGTCTGGTCGTCGACGGAACGGAGCTGCCCGGGGTGAGGCCCGCTGCGGGGCGCCCGCTCTTCAGCCCGGACGGGTCGCGGCTGGCTTACGTTGCGGCGCGCAAGGATGCCGGCGTCATCCGCGAGTGGGTGGTCCTGGACGGGCAGGCGCAAACAGAGTGTGATGGGATCGGCGAAGGGACGATGGTCTTCAGTTCCGACGGCCGCCGCTTCGCCTACGGGCGCCGCAACGGATCCGTCTGGGAGTACGTGCTCGACGACCAGGCCAGCCCGCCGTTCAAGCAATTCGAGCCGGGCGTGTTCAGTGCTAACGGCAGCCGGTTTGCCTACCCCGCCTTCGACGGCCGGATGTGGTTGGCCGTCGACAGTGACCGGACGGGACCCCCCTTCGAGCGTGTCTCCCCGATAGTCTTCAGTGGGGACAGCAGCCGAATGGCTTACGTCGGCGTCGAGGCCAAATCCAAGTTGCACGTCGTTATCGATGGCACGGTCGGCCCCGCCTGGCACGAACTCTGGGGCAGTCCCGCTTTCAGCGCCGATGGCCGCCGGACTGCCTACCTCGCGCAGGAGGTGACCGGCGGTCTTCTGGGGCGCAGGCAGACGTGGCGGGCGGTGATCGACGGGACTCCCGGGAGATCGTTTGACGAAGTTGCAAGCGAGCCACACTTCTCGCCGGACGGGCGGCTCGCCTTCTCCGCCAGATCCGGCCGAAGCTGGTCGATGGTCGTCGACGACGTGCCGGGGTCACCGTTCGACACTGTTGGTCCGCCCATCTGGAGCACCAGCGGTCGCCTCGCCCACTTGGTGAAGACCGGTGGCGAGCTGGCGGTGGTGCTCGACGGCACCATGGGTCCGCAACTGACCGACCTATCGGCACTCGACGGCAAGATGATCATGTTCAGCCCAGACGGACGCCACGTCCTCTACTTGGGCACCATTCGAGGCGCGCTGCATCCGGTCGTGGACCATCGCCTCGGTCCGGCCGTGAGCGGCCTCGACCATCCGCGGTTCGACGCCAACTCGGTCTCGTTCCTGGGCCTGCACGATGATAACGTCGTGCGGCTGCGGTTGCCTCTGGACTGAACAGCCGCCAGCCTTGGTCATGATTCTCGCGGGCATCGCCAGCAGGCTCGGGATGGGCACGGTCAAAGCCCCGTTGGTATCGGTGCGTGACCTTGGTGTCACCCATCCAGCGGCCTCCTTGCAGAGCTACCGCCGACTCGCGTGGAAATCGCATCGATGCGAGTCAACGGCCGATCGAAGGTCGTCGTACAAATCGAGTGCGCCGGCGGCTATGCAGCCGCCCCGCCCGGCGACTTGGCGTCGATGGTAGCGACCACCTTATTGGCCTTCGGATCGACGCGCGCGACCGACCCATCGGCCTGGTTGAGCGCCCACACGCGCCTTCTCCGGCGACGATGAATCGCGGCGGTTGCACAGAGATGGAAGCAGCGATCTGGTTGGTGTTCGGGTCGACTGCGATGAGCCTGCCGGGGTCGCCCATCATCCATACGAAGCCATCTCCGGCAGCCGTCAGCCCTTCGCCGCCACTGGCGACCTACGTCGACTTCTGGCCGACCGGCGAGCTCGACCTGGCAGCGCTCTGCCCGGCCTCTTAGCGAGGCATCAACCTGAGGGTCGACCTGTGAGCCTCGGGCGACACCACGGTTCCGACCATGCGAGGCCCGTACCGGTCGTATTTGACGTGGTATGCGGCATCCACGTCTCCGTGGATATCCGGCACGGGGTCCTCGAAGGCGACGTCGCGCTCAACGCCCCCGGCGCGAATCCGGCCATCGCGCGACTTCAGCGCGCGCTGAAACCACGGGTTGGCGTACCCGTGCGCGGAACGCACGTAGACGTCGTCGCCGGAGCGCACCACCCAGATGGTGACGAAGGGGCGCAGGCTACCGTCGGGTCGCCGGGACGCGATCTGGAGCTCGTTGGCCCGACCGATCCGAGCAAGCTCGTCATCCGTCCACGTCGTCACACGGACGGCTCCTTCTGAGTCGACTTCGACTCCTGGCCGAGGTATTCGGCATCGGCGACGAGTTCGCCCCATTCGGTTTCCGGCCCTTCGGCCGGCGCCTCCCACATCGCGAGATGCGTCATGAAGTGCTCCGGAGCAGCGCCGTGCCAGTGCCACTCGCCTGGTGGCGTACGGATCGTGTCGCCGGGTCGGATCTCGACGACCGTCCCGCCCTTCGACTGGATCATGCCCAGCCCGTCGAGGACGTGCACGGTCTGGCCGACCGCGTGCGCGTGCCACGCGTTGCGGGCACTCGGCGCGAACCGCACGAGGCTGACCCGGATGCGCGACGGCTCCTCGCCCTTGGCGATGACATCGAACCAGGCATCGCCCGTGAATGTCTCGGGTGGGGCTTTCACCGTCGGCTGCTTCGGCTGGATCTCCATGGGGTAGTCCTTTCGGTGCTGCTCAGACGGTCCCCACCGCGACGTCTCGGCCGACAGCGATGACGATGACGTCGGTTGCCATGCTCTTCCCCTTCAGCTCCAGCTGCCGATGCTCCAGGGCCGATGCGTCGAGCCCGGCAGCTGAGGCGGCCGCATCGGTGACCAGGATCTCCCCACCGGCCGCCGAGGACGCGAGCCTGGCGGCCGTGTTGACCACGTCGCCCAGCGCGGTGATCTCGGTCTGAAGGGTGTCCCCCACCGACCCCACGAAGGCCGTCCCGGTGTGCACCCCGGCTCCGATTGGGAGCCATGGGCCTTCCGCGTCCTCATGGCCAGTCGCCCGCAGGAGGCCCTGCGCGGCGTCAACCGCACGCTGGGCGTGCCGCTCCCCGGCCACGGCGGGGATGAAGAGCGCCATCACCTCGTCGCCAACGAACTTGTCGACGATGGCATCCCGCTCGACCAGAACATCGGTCGCCGTCTCGTAGAAGCGCGCCATCAACCTGCTGAACTGAGCGGGAGTAATCCCCTCGGCGAGAGTCGTCGAGCCGCGCACGTCGGCGAAGAGCAGCGAGCACTCGATCTCGGCACCGCCGTGATTTGCCTGCAGCAGGCTGAAGCACATACCGCAGTACTTGGGGTTCTTGGGCCAGCGCCTGCGGCCGACGAGCCGCATGAGCGGCGCGCCGATGCCGCCGAACGGCGCGGCGCACATCTTGCAGCGGGGATGCCCGGGCAGCCGCTGGAGGACCCGCCGGGCGCGGGCGTACCGACGATCGGTCCCCATCAGGATCGCGCGCCACATCTCGCCGCTCGCCGCGGACTGCGGCGATGGCTCGGGCTCCATCGGCTCTCGTGCGTCCACCACCTGCGGAGATTACGCCAGGGCGGCTTCAGGGAGCCGCCCAAGCTCAAATGCGTGACAGGATTGGAATCCGTGGCGCGACGGCGAAGTTGAGTTGGACGAGCACGATGAAGCCGATGCTCAGGCGTGTGTCGATCACGCACAGAACGGCACCGAGGGCGTAGAGCGCCTGGGCGAGGATGATCCGGCGCCGGACCGCATGTGAGACCTCCGGCGTGACCTCGTCCGAGGTGAGGCCCGCGCGACGTGCATAGGCCCAGCCGGCGTAGATGATCGCGCCGATGATCACGATGTTGAGCCAGTACAGGATGAGCGCCAGCGGCACGCCGATGTACTCGGCCAGCAGCGAGGTCGAGAACGGCATCAGCGCTACCGCAGCCAGGAACGCGATATGGATCCAGGCCAGGTGCCGGTCAGCGCGAGCCATGTAGTGGAGCTGCGTCTGCTGGCCGTTCCAGAAGATGCCCAGCGTCATGAAGCTCAGCAGGTACGTCAGGAAGCGCGGCCAAAGCGGCAGGAGCGCGTTCCACAGGTCCCGGTTGGAGGGATGCCCCACGCCAAGGACCGGAACGTGGATCTCGAGCACGATGAGCGTCACGGCCACCGCGAAGACCCCGTCGCTCAGCGCTCCGAGCCGGTCGAGCGATCGTCCCGCGATCTGGTTGTAGAGGCTCACCGAGCCGTCACCAGAGGGCGAGTCCCGTTTGCTCGTCGTGCTGGCGGACGAGGTCGACACCCGTCATCTCCCGGATCTCGACTTCGGCGACCCACACCACGCAGCCCCTCAACAGGTGCCCGGCCACGGACTCGCCGTTGATGTCGGCGAAGGTCGCGTGGGCGTGCAGAAAAGGACGCCCCTCACGCATCGAGACGTTGCCCACGAAGCCGATGATCTCGTGGTGCCGGGGCGAGGCCATCTCCTTGTACTGCAGCATGGTTTGGTTGTAGTACGCGTAGGCAGCCCGTTTCACGGCGCCGACCACCGTCACCCAAGCCGCGTGGACGCCAGCCTCCGAGCAGAAACGTTCGATCTCC
>VBJP01000010.1 GCA_005880165.1 Chloroflexota bacterium
AAGAGCGAGCGCGCGTGGCGGACCTCGAGAGCGGGAGAGCCGGCCTGCAGCTAGTGAAGATCACCGGGTCGTCGTTCGCAGAGTTCGCGCGGGATGAGCACACCACTCTGCCGGAGCGCCCGGACCGGCCGCTCTACATCTGGTGCGACATCGGCTGGCGCTACACGGAACCCCGAGACGCCCTGGGTGACAAACCGGCGCGCTATGTCGCGGGCGAGCAGGTCGCCGACCTTGCCGCATCGGTCTTTCACGAGTTCGTCAGCCTGTCGATCCAGCACCTCGTCCACGAGATCGGCCAGCGCATGTTCCTGCGCTGGCCCCAGCTCTCCGAAGTCAGCTTTGAAGCCCAGAACAGGCTGTGGGATCTCGCCGGCGAATCGTCCGACGACGAGCGCCTCAAGGTCTATGCGGATCCCCGACCACCATTTGGGAGGATTGGGCTCAGGCTGCGGCGCGAGTGACCTAGCCCAGCTCGAGGCGCATGCGCGGCAGGGTCCGACCCGGTTCCGCGGCGGATGGGGTGCGACCGATCTCCACGCCGCCCATTGCCTCGTAGAAGCCGCGCGCGAAGGGCTCGGCGTCCCATTCGAGAACCCGCGAGCCATGCCCGCGGGCGAGCTCGGCGGCGTGATCGAAGAGCAGCCTGCCGAGCCCCTTCCCGATGAGCGCCGGCTCGAGCCACAGGTCCTCGAGCTCCGCGCCATCATCGTGGAACGTGACGCGATGCCAGCCGAGCACCACGCCATCGCGCTCGAGCACATGCACCTCATGGGCCGCGACGTCGTCCTCGCCAAGCTGGAGCATCGGTCTGACGGTTTCCAGGAATGCCGCGCTGTACGGCCAGTGCGCCTTGGACCGATGGGCAAGCTCGCGCAGCGCGGCTGCTTCCTGCGGCGCGGCGCGGCGAATGAGCGAGCTACTGGATGGTTTCGTTGCGGCGAACGCGCTCCGCGAGCGCCTCGAGCACGCAGGTCTTCACGGTCGGGAAGTCGTCCATCAGCTGATGGAACTGGCGATGCCCGATCACCATCAGCCGGGTGGGGCCTACCGCCCGCGTCGTTGCGGTGCGTGGCTTGCCGTCGACCAGCGCGATCTCGCCGAGGAAGTCGCCCTTCCCGAGGGTCGAGACGACGCTGCCGTTGACGTCCACCTCGACGGCTCCATCGAGGACGACGAAGAACTCCTCTCCGGTCTCGCCCTGCCGGGTCAGCACGCGGCCGTCGACGACGTCGACTTCGTCCGCGAGGGTTCCGAGCTCCTGCAAATCCTGCCTGCCGAGACCGGCGAAGAGCGGCACCCGCTTGAGCTGCTCGAGCTTCTCGTCGGTGGCCATTGCCGCTGAGGATATCGCGCGCGGCGCAGGCCGAACAGGGGTCAGCCGGTGCGCTCCTCCAAGCGCGGCAGCTCGATCGCGGGGCATCGGTCCATCACTACCAGCAACCCCGCCTCCCGTGCGCGGCCGGCTGCCGCCTCGTCGATGACGCCCAGCTGGAGCCACACCGCCTTGGCACCGATCGCGATCGCCTCGTCCACGTGGGCACCGGCCAGGTCCGCTCGACGGAAGATGTCGACCACCTCGATCGGACGGCCCGCCGCGTTGGCCGCCTGCGCGGCCGCTGCGAGGTCGGGGTATGCCGGCCGCCCAAAGACCTCATGTTCGCGTGGATTCACCGGCATCACCTCGAAGCCGTGCCGCAGGAGCGTGCCGGTCACGCTGTGGCTTGGCCGGTTGGGGTTGGCGGAGCAACCCACCACGGCCCACACGCGCAGGTTGCGCAGAACGTGCTCGATGGTGGCCGGGTCCGCGAAGGGGTCGGCAATCACCGCGATCGGGCCAGCTCCTGGAGGGCGGCCTTGATCCGGGAGTCGAGACCGCCGTCGCTCGCTGCCACCGCGCCGGCGGCGCGGCGGGCCTCGGTGACCGTGTAGCCCAGCGACTCCAGGGCGGCGACCACGTCCGAGTCGTGGGGCGCACCGCCGCCGACCGCCAGACCTGCCGCATGCACCTTTTCCTTGAGCTCGAGCACGATTCGCTGAGCCGTCTTACGGCCGACACCGGAGACCGAGGTGAAGGCGTCCAGGTCGTCGTTCAGGATCGCCAGCTGCAGTTTCGTCACCGGGTGGGCAGCGGTGATCGCCAGCGCCAACCGAGGCCCGACCTGGCTGACCGTCATCAGCAGCTCGAAGAATCCGAGCTCGTCGAGGGTCGCGAAACCAAAGAGCGCCTGCTGGTCCTCTCGCACGAGATGGTGGGTGAAGACCGATGCCTCGCTCCCCGACCGGAGCCGCGCGAGAAGCGAGGGTCCCGCGATCACCCGGTAGCCGATGCCGCCCACCTCAAGCAGGGCATAGTCGCCAGCGACGTGGGCGACGCGCCCGCGGATCGAGCCGATCACCGCGCGCCGCCAGCCGCGGGTCGCGCGGTCGTCGGTTGCGCGGCGGCGCGGTATAGGCAGCCGATGGCGGCGGCCACGGCGTCCGTGGCGTCGTCCGCCACGCCGGTGAGTGTCACGCTCAGCAGGCGCTGCACCATGGTCGCCACCTCCGCCTTGTCGGCGGCACCGTTGCCGCAAACGGCCTGCTTCACCTCGTTGGGCGTCGGCTCGTCGACCGGAAGGGCATGGCGCGCGGCGACGAGCAGCGCGACCGCGCGCGCCTGGCCAACGGCCATGGCCGTCTGGACGTTGCGCTGGAAGAAGAGCCGCTCCACGGCCATGCGGTCGGGCTGATGCTCCGCGACGAGTCCGTACAAGGCCGTCTCGAGCTCTGCCAGGCGCTGGGCGTCCGTCCCGGACGACAGCGTTCGGACAACCCCGGCATCGACCAGCCGCAGGCGGTTGGACTCGAGGGAGACGACACCGAACCCGAGGGTCGCGGTGCCCGGATCGATGCCAATGGCGATCACCGCGCCATCGTAGTCGGCGGAACGAGGCCCGATCGCCGCCGTGCTGCGGCTAGACGACCGACGCTTCGAGCTGCTCCATGAGCTGCGTCGGGATGTCGAAGTTGGCGTACACGTTCTGGACGTCGTCGAGGTCCTCGAGGCGCTCAACGAAGGTGAGGACCTGGCGGGCGATCTTCTCGTCCGCGATCTCGACCCAGGTCGTGGGCTCCATGGACACCTCGGCGGATTCCGCGGGATAGCCGGCCGCCGCCAGCGCCGACCGGACCCGTTCGAGCTGTCCCGGTTCGGTCGCCACGATGAGCGAGCCGCCCTCTGGGCTTCCGACGTCGGCGGCTCCTGCGTCGATCGCGGCGAGCGTGACCTCGTCCGGATCGCGACCCTTGAGCGGGATGCTGATGACACCCTTCTGCTCGAACTGCCAGGCGACCGGCGTCAGCGAGCCGCCCAGCTTGTTGAAGATGCTTCTGATCTCGGACGCCGTGCGGTTCCGGTTATCGGTCATGGCCGACACGATCACGGCCACGTTCGACGGGCCAAAGCCCTCGTACGTGATCTCCTCGTATTGCTCTGCGTCGGCCCCAGACCCGGTCGCGCGCTCGATCGCACGCTTGATGTTCTCCTGCGGCATCGAGTTGTCACGGGCCTTGTCGACGGCGATCCGCAGGCGGTAGTTGGCATCCGGGTCGCTGCCACCCTGCCGCGCGGCGGTGATGATCTCGCGGGTCAGCTTGGTGAAGAGCGCGCCACGCTTCGCGTCGTTGGCGCCCTTCTGTCGCTTGATCTGCGACCACTTGCTGTGCCCGGACATCGGTCCTCCTTCGAGGAGCCCCTCAACCCGTGCAGGGCGCATTCAAGGGGGGCTGAAACGCTTCGGAGGGGTACGGGCGGATTGTACCAATCCACCGGGCGATCCCTTGCCAGCGCGGGAGCCCGCGTGCGATCCTCCCCACCGATGCCGTCCGCTGCGCTGCCCGACCAGGCGACGCTCCCGATCTTCCGCATCCTGTTGGTCGTCCAGGTCCTTGCCGCCGGCTTCTTCGGCCTTCTGCCGTTCCTCCTGCCGGACACGTTTGCATCGGGCGCCGGGTTCGTGGGTGACGAGCCCTTCATCTACCGGTTGGCTGGCGCCGCCACCCTCGGCTACGCCGCGGTGGCGCTGATCGGCTCGGTGCGACCCGCCTGGTACCGCCTGCGCATCCCGCTGCTCGCCACCCTGACCTTCAACGCGGCAGCGGTGATCGGTGCGCTGCTCAGCCTCGCGTCAGGCGAGATGCAGTTCGTCGTCTTCTTCGTCGCGATCGCCGCGTTCGCGTTCACCGTGCTCGCCGGGTATTGGCTGGCACGCAACCAGGGACTTCCGGATCCGGCGCCCGAGCCGGTCGAGCCGTGGTTTCGGGTGGTGATCGCGGTCGCCACGCTGGCCGCCACGTTCTTTGGCCTCGCCCCGCTCGTCGCGGCGGGGGAGTTCGCCTCGCTGGCCGGCTTCTCGACCAATGACCAGTTCATCTATCACCTGGCCGGGGCCGCCACACTCGGCTACGCGGTGGCCGGTGCGGCGTCGCTGCTGGCCAGGAGTCGAGCCCAGATCGGGCTCCAGGTCCGGGCGGCGACAGTCTTCAACGGCCTCTCCGCGGTCGCCGCAGTCATCTATCTGATCAACGGTGGCAGGGCTCCGGTGGCCTGGCTGATCCTCGTCGCCGCCACCGCATTCACCGCGGTCTTCGTGCTGTGGATGGCCGGCGCCGGGCGCGCGGTGCGCGCCTGATGCGCAGGTGATCTGAGATGTCGGGCGATCCGGAATACGACCAGCTCGCTGGGTGGGCGGCGATCCTGGCGGGCATCGGCGGCTTCGTCTACTCGGTCGCCTTCATCGTGGGCGTCGTCCTGGGCAAGTCGCCGGACCTGGGACGATCGGTCAGCTCGACGGCGCTGGCCATCGGTGGCCTGCTGACCGCGGTCGTGGCGGTCGCCCTGTTCCAGCGTGCCAGGGAGGCGAGTGCGCCCGGCGCCTTCCTGGCCGTAGCCTTCGCGCTCTTTGGCTCGATCGGCGCCGCGATCCACGGCGGGTACGATCTGGCCAACGTGCTCCACCCGCCGCTCGCGGATGTGCTCGCCACCAACGAGCTGCCCAACCCGGTCGATCCCCGCGGATTGCTGACCTTCGCGGCCGCCGGCACCGGTCTGCTGACGCTGGTCTGGCTGGTACGTCGCGCCGGGGAGCTCCGCAACTGGATCGGGTTGCTGGGCCTGGTGGTTGGGGCTCTGTTGATCCTGATCTACCTCGGCCGGCTGATCATCCTGTCGCCGACGAACCCGCTGGTGGCCGGCCTCGCCGGCCTGACCGGATTCATCCTCAGCCCCATCTTCTACGTCGGGCTGGGTCTCTGGCTGCGGAGCCGAGCCAACCTATAATCGAGGCCAATTCCTCGGTCAGACCATGCGCCTGAGGCTATCGCCCCGGCGTCGTTGGGCATGCGCAAGGAGCCTGAGACCCCGATGAAGCCCACCACAGCCGACAAGATTCGCAACGTCGCGCTCATCTCCCACGGTGGCGCCGGCAAGACGAGCCTCGCGGAAGCGATGCTCTTCGATGCCGGCGCGATCCCGCGGCTGGGGAGCGTCGATGCCGGCACCGCGGCCCTCGACTGGGACCCGGACGAGCAGAAACGCAAGCAGAGCATCAACCTGGCGATCGGGTCGCTCGAGCATGAGGAGGTGCGGATCACGATCGTCGACACGCCGGGCTACGCCGACTTCCAGTCCGACGTCATCGAAGCGCTGGCAGCGGTGGACGCGGCGATCGTGGTGGTCGACGCCAGTGCCGGGGTCGAAGTGGGGACGGACGAGGTGTGGCGGCTGGCGGATGCGCGAAGGCTGCCGCGCTTCGTGTTCATCAACAAGATGGACCGCGAGAACGCCAACTACGACGCGGTCCTCGACCAGCTCAAGGCCGCCTTCGGGCCCAAGATCGCGCCTGTCTACCTGCCCATCGGCTCCGCCGACGGGTTCCGCGGCTACATCGACGTGATCGAACAGCACGCCACCGTCTACGAGGCGGGCAAGCCCGCGGAGGTCCCCATCCCCGACGAGCTGGAGGGCATCGAGCATTCGCGGCGTGACGCGCTGGTGGAGGCCGCGGCCGAAGCCTCCGACGAGCTCATGGAGAAGTACCTCGAGGGCGAGGACCTGTCGGACGCCGAAATCGAGGCCGCGCTGCACAAAGGCACCCGCGAGGGCAGCGTGGTGCCGGTCTTCGTCGGCAGCGCCCTGAAAAACATCGGCATCCGCGAGCTGACGAGCATGATCGCGCGGCACGTTCCCTCCCCGGCGGAGGTGGGGTCACGCACGTCGGTCGACGGCAAGCCGATCGAGCCGGACCCGAATGCCCCCTTCGTGGCACAGGTCTTCAAGACCACCGCCGACCCCTTCGTCGGCCGCCTCACCTATTTCCGGGTCTTCTCCGGGACGCTCACGGCGCAGGCTCACCTGTACAACGCCAGCCACAAGGTGGAGGAGCGGATCGGGAACATCCTGAGCCTTCTCGGCAAGGACCAGGAGAACGTGCCGCAGGCGGGACCGGGGGACATCGTGGCGGTTGCCAAGCTGTCGAGCACCCAAACCGGCGACACGCTCGTCGCCGACCGCGCGCACGCGCTCGAGCTGCCGCGCTTCACCTTCCCCAACCCGACCTTGCAGGTGAGCATCGAGCCGGAGAGCAAGGCGGACCTCGACAAGCTCGGCCAGGCCCTGTCCAGGATGCTCGAGGAGGAGCCCTGCGTTCGGGTCCACCGCGAGGAAGGGACCGGCGAGACGGTCCTGACCGCCATGGGCGATGCGCACGTCGACGTCATCGTCGACCGCCTGCGGCGCAAATTCGGCGCATCGGTCAAGACCGGAACACCGCTGGTGCCCTACCGCGAGACGATTCGTCGGCCGGCGAAGATCGACAACCGATTCAAGCGCCAGACCGGCGGTCACGGGCAGTTCGGCCACGTGGTGATCGAGTTCGAGCCGACCGATTCGGGTACCGGATTTGAGTTCGGCGATCGGATCGTGGGAGGAGCGGTCCCCAAGCAGTACATCCCCGCCGTCGAGAAAGGCCTGCGGGAGGCGCTGGGTGAAGGCGTCCTGGCCGGCTACCCGATCGTCGACATGAAGGCCACCCTCATCGACGGCTCGTACCACACCGTCGACAGCTCGGAGATGGCCTTTAAGATCGCCGCCTCGCAGGCGCTGAAACGCGCGTTCCCGGAGGCGGACCCGATCCTCCTCGAGCCGGTGCTCGAGGTTGAGGTGGTGGTCCCCGATGCGTACATGGGCGACGTGATGGGCCAGATCACCGCCAAGCGCGGCCACGTGCTCGGGATGGACTCCCAGAACGGGATGCAGAGCTTGAGGGCACAGGTTCCGCAGGCGGAGATGTTCCACTACGCGACCGAGCTGCGCAGCATCACGCAGGGCCGCGGCCGCTTCAGCTGGCGCCTCGACCACTACGCCGAGGTGCCGCACACCATCGCCGAAAAGGTGATCGCCGTCCACCAGGCCAAGGTGGCTGCGGGCGACCGGCACTAGGCCTCCATGAGCGCGAAAGCCGGCATCCGATTCGCGCCGGATCCGGCGGGGCTCCTCGACCGCGTGGTCGAATGGGCACAGACCGATGCCGGGGTGCGCGCATTGCTCCTGCTCGGGTCGCGGGCGCGCACGGAGGAACCCGCAGACGAATGGTCCGATATTGACCTGATCATCTTCGTGCCGGACCCGGCCGCCTTCCTGGCCGACGCCTCGTGGCCCGATCGATTCGGCTCAGTGGCGATCTCGTTCGTGGAGCGAACTGCGCACGGGCGGAGCGAGCGGAGGGTTCTGTATGCGGATGGCACCGACATCGACGTCGTGCCCGTTGCGATCGACGAGGCGCGAACCGGCCTGCGCGAGCCTGGACCGCTGAGCATGCTGGCTCGGGGACATCGGATTCTCGTGGACAAGGATCGGCTTCTCGAGGACCTGCCTGCGCTTGTCGCGCGCACAGCCGGCGAAGAGGCACGGCTCGAAGACTGGCCTCCCAGCCCGGTTCCCTTCGAGAACCTGGTCAGCGATTTCTGGTACCACGCGGTGTGGTCCGCAAGGAAGCTCCGCAGAGGCGAGCTATGGGTTGCCCGCGCGTGCGTGGATGGTTACATGAAGCGGCCGCTGCTGCACGTGATCGAGTGGCGCGCCCGCGCGACGATGGATGGCGGCGGCGATCGGTGGTTCGATGGCCGCTTCCTGGAGCGCTGGGCAGATTCGGACACGGTACGGGCCCTCCGCGAATGCTTTAGCCACTACGACGCGGCAGATCTGGGTCGTGCCCTGGCTGCGACGATGGACCTCTTCCGCCGGCTGGCGACCGATCTCGCCGTCCGGCTCGAGCTCCCCTACCCCGCCCGGGCGGATGAGGCCGCCACCAAGCTGGTCGCCGAGCTGGTCGAGCCGGTCCGCACCGCCAGCTGAGGTCCTGCCAGTGCTACGCCGCGAATCTCAGCCGCTGCAGCGACGCCCCCCGAATCTGCCGGCGGGGCGTCGTCCTCTTGTGCCAGGCAGTTGAGCGGTCCGCTATTCGGCCGACTGGCCTCGGCCCATCTCAACCAGCACCGCGCTATGCGCGCGATCGAGGTTCACGCCCAGGCTCTGAAGGACTCCCGCCGCGACCCCTTCGCCCTCGCGAATGAGCCCCAGCAGCAGGTGCTCGGTCCCGACGCCATCGGCTGCGAGATTGCGCGACTCATCGATCGCCAGCTCGAGCACGCGCTTCGCTCGCGGAGTCAGTCCGATCTCGCCGGTGGGCTGGCTGCCTCCCCGTCCGATGACGAAGGTCACAGCCGTGCGCACCTTTTCGAGGTCCACACCGAGCCGCATCAGCGCTCGGGCCGCAGCACCGTCGCGTTCGCGGATCAACCCGAGCAGGAGGTGTTCGGTACCCATGTAGTTGTGCTTGAGCCGCTGCGACTCGTCCTGGGCCAGCGTCAGGGCGCGGCGCGCCCCTTCGGTAAAGGTATCGAAGCGATCCATGCCGGACCGATCGGCGGCCGGCGACCCATCCACGGACGCGGTCTCGAAGGTGGTGCCGTGAAACCGCCCCACCGCCAACCAGGAGACAAGGGTCATGAACATCGGCACGAGGACCGCCGCGCCCAGCGCCACGATGAGATCAGCGGTCCGCAGCCCCGGCTCGCCAACGAGAAGCGACCGCGCAAAGAGGATGAGGATCAAAGCTCCGAAGATGGTGAGGAAGGAGCTCACCAGCCCCAAGCCAATGAACGGGCGCGGCGCGAAGTCCACTCAGCGGACCTCGATTGCTGCGAGGGTTCGCTTGCCGCGGCGCAGGAGCAGCCAGCGCCCGTGCAGCAGGTCGCCACGCGTGAGCGACGCCACGCCATCGGCCACGCGCCGGTTGTTGACGTACAGCCCACCCTGCGCGATGGCCTGCTTGGCTGAACCTCGGCTCTCGAAAAGGCCCGACGCGACCGCGAGGTCGATGAGAGGAGGCAGCTCCTCTCCGGGCTCGACGGTGGTGCGCGGCACCTCCGCGACCGCCGCCTCCATGGTCCGGGCATCCAGGCTGGCCAGGTCTCCCTCGCCGAACAGCGCCCGCGACGCGGCGACCGCCTCCTCCACGGCCTCCTCGCCGTGCACCAGCGCGGTCAGCTCGCCGGCGAGCGCAAGCTGAGCCGCTCGCTCCTCAGGGCGTTCCTTGGCGCTTCGCTCGAGCTCCTCGATCTCCTCGTGCGAGCGGAAGCTGAAGACGCGCAACAGCCCGCCGACGTCGGCATCGGCCTGGTTTAGGAAGTACTGGTAGAACGCGAAAGGACTGCTCACCTCCGGGTCGAGCCATAGGGTCCCCTCGGCGGTCTTGCCGTACTTCGAGCCGTCGCTCTTGGTGAGGAGCGGCGTGGCAAGCGCGTGCACGGCCACCCCCTCGACCCGACGAATCAGGTCGACACCAGCGGTCAGGTTCCCCCATTGGTCGCTGCCGCCCGTCTGGAGGGTGCACGCGTAGCGGCGGTACAGCTCCAGGTAGTCGAGGGCCTGGAGGATCTGGTAGCTGAATTCGGTGTAGCTGATCCCTCCCGCGGCCAATCGTGCATCGACCGCCTCCTTGGCCAGCATGCGGCTGACGCTGAAGTGCTTGCCGACATCGCGCAGGAGGTCGATGGCGCGCATCGGTCCGGTCCATTCGAGGTTGTTCACCACCCTGGCGGCGTTCTCTCCCTCGAAGGCCAGGTAGCGCTCGACCTGCGGGCGGATCCGGTCGACCCAGGCAGCCACCACGTCCGTCGTGTTCAGCGAGCGCTCCTCGTTACGTCCGGAAGGGTCACCGATGAGGCCAGTGGCGCCCCCGACCACCGCGATTGGGCGATGGCCGGCGAGCTGCAGCCGGCGCATGGTGACCAGCTGGACGAGGTTCCCGAAGTGCAGGCTGGGGGCAGTCGGATCGAACCCGCAGTAGAAGACCGCCGAGCCCGCGGCGAGGGCCTCCCGCAGTGTCCCGGGGTCCGTGCTGTTCGCGATCAGGCCGCGCCAGGTGAGATCCTCGAAC
>VBJP01000311.1:0-2346 GCA_005880165.1 Chloroflexota bacterium
CGGCGACCGATCTCGCCGGGGCACCTCGGCGAGCACGGCGCTGGCGAATGCGCGATTGAGGCCCGCGTAGCCCTCGCGCCAGGCGCGCATGGTGGTGGCATCGATCATCGGGCGCTCGGGGAGGTTCCAGAGCTCGTGCTGGAGGAACCAGAGCAGCGGGTTGGCGATGACGTTGTAGGCCTGTTCGAAAATGGTTCGCGGCACCGTCGCGAAGCGGAGTCGCACCGCCTCGTGCGGCATGGCGCGGTCCAGCGCCTGCGGGCTCCGGGCCGCGCGACGGTCAGCGTCGCTCATGGCCGCGGCGATCCAGGTGAGCGCCACGTGGCTGCTCACCTGCGAGAGAGCAGTCACCACCCCACCCGACCCGCGCCGCGGCCGGAGGCCGCCGTCGGCCAGCGCGCTGAAGCTGACCGGACCGCGGTTCGCGGCGAGGATCAGGCGCCGGTCGCCGAGGAGGCGTTTGGCGGACTCGTCGAGCGCACTGACCGGACGATCCTGGCGCCGCGCTGCGACCATGGCTCTAGAAGAGGCTTCCGGCCGAGACCCGCAACAGCTCCAGGATCCGGTCAGGGAAGATACCGAGGAGCAGGACTCCGACCACCGAGAGCACGAGCCCCAGGTTGCCCGCCGGCGCGTGGTCGATGGGCGCCGGCTCGGCTTCTGGGTCACGCATGTACATGGTGACGATGACGCGCAGGTAGTAGAACGCGGCCAGGGCCGCGTTGAGGGCAATGACCACCGCCAGCCAGCCGAGCCCGGCGTCGACGGTCGCGACCAGGACGTACAGCTTGGCGAAGAAGCCGACCGTTGGCGGGATGCCGGTCAGCGAGAGGAGCAGGACGGCCATCGCCGCGGCGCGCCACGGATCGCGGGCCGCCAGGCCGGCGAAGCTTCCCAAGCCACCGTAGCGACGGGTGTCGCGCTGCAGCATGCCGACCACCGCGAAGGCGGCGATGTTCATCACGCCATAGCCGAGCACGTAGAACAGGACGGCCTCGATCCCGCGCTGGCCAATCGCGTTGTCCCCGGCGGCCGCGTAGGCCGTCAGCCCGGCCAGGATGTAGCCGGTATGCGCGATGCTCGAGTAGGCGAGCATGCGCTTCACGTTGCTCTGCGTGAGCGCCACGATGTTGCCGCCCGTCATGGTCAGCACCGCCAGCGCGGCCATGACCACCAGCCAGTCGGCACGCATGGGGCCCAGCGCGTCCACGAAGATGCGGATCAGCAGCGCGAAGGCGCCGAGCTTGGGCCCCACCGACAGGAAGCCGGTGAGCGGCGTCGGGGCGCCCTGGTAGGCGTCCGGCGTCCAGTAATGGAAGGGCACGGCAGCCGCCTTGAAGGTGGCTCCCACCGTCAGGAAGGCGATGGCGACCAGCAGGCCCGGTGAAGGCCCGCGCAGGGCGAGCGTCGTTGCGATCGCGTTGAGGTGCGTGCTTCCGGTCAGGCCGAAGGTCCAGCTGATGCCAAAGAGCAGGATGGCGCTGGCGAACGATCCGAGCAGGAAGTACTTCAGCCCGCCCTCGTTGCTGTAGCGATCGGTCTTGTGGAAGCCGGCCATGACGTAGGACGGCATCACCATCAGCTCGAGACCCAGGAAGAGCGTGATCAGGTCGCTCGCCGAGGCGAGGACGCACATTCCCAGCAGGCTGAAGATCAGGACCGCGTTGAACTCACCGAGGGGCAGGCGCCGGACGCGCAAGTAGGAGGGCGCGAAGAGGGCGGAGAGGATGCCGATCAGCATCGTCGCGCCTTTGAGGAAGACCGACAGGTCATCGACCTTGTAGAAACCGCCCAGCAGATTGGCGTTGGTGCCCCACACGATGGGGCAGGCGATCCCGGCCAGGATCAACCCGAAGACGGTGAGCGGGGTCAGGATCCACTTGAGGTCACGACGCAGGAAGAGATCGACGGTGATCACCACCAGCACGAGCACGGACAGGATGAGCTCGGGCAGGAGGGGAAAGAGCTCGTTGAAGTAGTTCATCGGCGCATCGGTCCTACCACGGCAGGCTCAGGCCGATGAGGCCACCGGAGCCGTTGACGGCCTCGATGATGCGCTGGACCGGTGCCTCGGTAAGGTGCAAGACCGGCCCGGGAAAGACGCCCAGCGCCACGACCAGCACCACCAGCGGCGCGACCGATGCCCACTCGAGCCGGCTCATGTCCCTCAGCGTCGGCCAGAAGCGTCGCATCCAGTCGGACGGTACGGTGAAGAACACGCGCTGGAACATCCACAGCATGTAGACCGCGCTGAAGATCACAACGACGGTCGTGATGCCTGCCACGATCCCGTTGAAGCGGAAGGCTCCAAGCAGCACCAGGAACTCCCCGATGAAGCCGGACAGG
>VBJP01000311.1:2367-2789 GCA_005880165.1 Chloroflexota bacterium
GCGGCAGCTTCCCGTTCAGCCCGCCCATGTGCGCGATCAACCGGTCGTGGGTGCGTTCGTAGATGACGCCCACCAGCAGAAACAGGGCGCCGGTCGTCACGCCGTGGCTGATCATCTGGAAGACGGCGCCCTGTAGGCCCTGCGCGTTGAAAACGAACGTCCCGAGCATCACGAAGCCCATGTGGCTGACGCTCGAGTACGCGATCAGCTTCTTGAGGTCCGGCTGGACCATGCTGACCAGGGCGCCATACAAGATGGCGATGATCGCCAAGCCGATGATGACCGGGGCGTAGCTCTTCGCCGCATCGGGCAGCAGTGGAACGGCAAAGCGCAGGAAGCCGTACCCGCCCAGCTTGAGCAGGACGCCGGCCAGGATGATCGACCCGGCGGTGGGAGCCTCGACGTGGGCATCCGGCAGCCAG
>VBJP01000061.1 GCA_005880165.1 Chloroflexota bacterium
AATACGCCTTCCGGGTGACGCGCAACAACGACCTGGAGGTGGACGACGACGGGGCGGAGGATCTCCTGGAGGCCCTCGAGGAGACGATCCGCAAGCGACGCTTCAGTCCGGCGGTTCGGCTCGAGGTCGAGGACGAGATGCCGGAGGAGATCCTGGACTTGCTCGTTCGCGAGCTGCAGGTCCAACCCTCGGCCATGCAGCGGCTACCCGCGCCCCTGAACCTGGCCGGCCTGATGGACCTGTACGCCATCGACCGTCCCGACCTCAAGGACGTCCCATTCCAGGCCGTCACGGCCCCACCGCTCTCGCAGAACGACGGCCAGCTCCCGGACATGTTTGGGGTGCTGCAGAGCGGCGACCTGCTCGTGCAGCACCCCTACGAGTCGTTCGCCGGCAGTACGCAGCTGTTCATCGAGCAGGCGGCCGCCGATCCGCAGGTGCTGGCGATCAAGCAGACTCTGTACCGCACCGCGGTCGAAAGCCCTATCGTGGATGCGCTGGTGCGCGCGGCGGCGGCTGGCAAACAGGTCGTCGTCCTGGTCGAGATCCAGGCGCGCTTCGACGAGCAGCGCAACATCGGCTGGGCGAGGCTGCTGGAGCAGGCCGGCTGCCACGTCGTGTATGGAGTCGTTGGCCTCAAGACCCACGCCAAGCTCTGCCTGGTGGTCCGCGAGGAAAGCGGGCGGATTCGGCGCTACGTCCACGCCGGTACGGGCAACTACAACCCGGCAACCGCCCGCGCCTACGAGGACGTCGGGCTCTTCACCTCTGACGAGCGCCTCGGGGCAGAGGTGAGCAGCCTGTTCAACTACCTGACCGGCTACTCGCGCCATCCCCAGTACCAGCGCCTGGTGGTTGCGCCCCACGCCATGCGGCATCGGCTCATCGAGCTCATCGAGCGAGAGGCGCGGCATGCGGAGAACGGAGAGCCGGGGCTAATTCGAATCAAGGTCAACAACCTCATCGACGAGGCGGTGATCGAGGCCCTCTACGCCGCCAGCCAGCAGGGCGTGCGAGTGGAGCTCATCGTGCGTGCCATCTGTGCGCTTCGGCCGGGCATCGCCGGGCTGAGCGACCTGATCGCCGTGCGCAGCATCCTGGGTCGCTTCCTTGAGCATTCGAGGGTCTTCTCCTTCCGCAACGCCGGAAGGGAGGAGGTCTACATCGGATCAGCCGACCTGATGCACCGCAATCTGGATCGGCGCGTCGAGACGCTGATCCGCGTGGACGACGAAGCGGCGCGGCTGCGCCTCAGCTCCCTTCTCGACCTGGCGATGCGTGCCAACGAAGGGGTCTGGACGCTCGGTCCTGGCGGTTCGTGGTCGTGTCTGAAGGCGAATCCGAGCGAGCCGCGAATCGACATGCAACGCGAGCTCATGCGGCATGCCTCCGCCCGTGCGTGAGCGCGAGCTCAAGCTAGCCGCTCCAGGATCGTTCGTCGTGCCAGACCTGACCGATGACGGCCTTGGCGTGCTCGCCATGCAGGAGCTTCCGGAGCTGACGCTGACCAGCACCTACTACGACAGCGCCGACCTTCGACTCGCCCGCAGCGGTG
This sequence comes from Chloroflexota bacterium, assembly GCA_005880165.1. Lineage (GTDB taxonomy): Bacteria > Chloroflexota > Limnocylindria > QHBO01 > QHBO01 > CF-82. The sequence goes on from VBJP01000061.1 coordinate 1,556, forward strand.
TCACTCTCCGCTATCGCACCGGCGAGGAGACGGGGCCCGCGTGGACGCTGAAGCTGCCTGTAGCCGGTCACGACGCCTTGGAGCGCGACGAGCACACCTTCCAGGGCTCGCCGGATGTCATCCCCCTTGAAGCTGCCGAGCTGGTGACCGCCCTTGTGCGCAGCGCGCCAATCCAGCCCGTCGCATCGCTCGAGACCCGCCGCAAGCGGTGGATGCTGTGTGGCGCCGATGACGAGGCGCTCGCCGAGCTGGCCGATGACCAGGTCACCGTCCTCGACGGGACGCGCGTGGTGGCCCGTTTCAGGGAGCTGGAGCTCGAGAGCCGGGGACCGGACCTGGTAGCGCTGCGCCCCATCGCCAACCGGCTGCGGCGCGCGGGAGCGGTCCTCGCCGAACCGGTCCCCAAAGCCGTCCGTGCGCTTGGTCCCCGAGCCTCGGCGGCGCCGGATGTCACTTCGGTTGAGGTCTCGCCAGACGACGCCGCCGCGAAGGCCGTGCAGGCGGCGCTCTCCGCTGGCCTGGCGCGCCTGATCGCCAACGACCCCCCGACGCGCCTCGGTGACGTCGAAGGGCTGCACCAGATGCGTGTCGCCACGCGACGGCTGCGCAGCGACCTACGCACGTTCCGTCCGCTCATCGATGAACGCTGGGGGCGCGGACTCTCCGACGAGCTGCGCTGGCTCGGGGACCGGCTGGGGGCTGTCCGCGACCCTGATGTCCAGCTCGGGCACCTGAGCGGCACCGCCGCCGACCTGCGACCCGGCATCGACCCCTACCTTCAGCGCCTTCGAGACCGGCAGATCGCCGGCCGCGACGCGTTGCTCGAGGCGCTCCGCAGCGAACGCTACGTAGGCCTGCTCGACCGGATGGTCGACGCCATCCGAGACCCCCTCGTGACCGACCGCGCTCATCGGCGGTCGCGAGGTGAGCTGCCAAAGCTCCTCAGGCGGGCATGGAAACGGCTCGACCAAACGGCGAGCGCGCTGAGCGCGAGCGACGCCGAGGAGAGCTACCACGCCGTCCGCATCCGTGCCAAGCGACTTCGGTATGCCGCGGAAGCGATCGGTCCAGCGCTGGGGGATCGGGCAGCCGCCCTGGCGCGCCTGGCGGCTGCAGCCGCAGATCTCCAGGACCTGCTCGGCACGATGCACGACGCGGTCGTCACGCGTATCGACCTCCATGCCACGTTGCAGGAGGCGACTGGCCCGGACTATGCCTTTGCGGCAGGCCGGCTGGTGGAGCGCTGCACGGCTGCGGTCGACGAAGGGCGTCGGCGGTATCCAAGGGCATGGAAGCGCCTGCTCCGTCGCTGGCGAAAGGCCTGATGGCGGACACCGACACGATTCGAGCCGCCGGCGGAGTTCTCTGGCGCGAAGCCGATGGCGGAGTGGCTAAGCCGGCGGTCGAGGTGGCGGTGATCCATCGGCCCAGGTACGGCGACTGGAGCCTGCCCAAGGGGAAGCTGGCATCCGGTGAGTCGGAGGTGGACGGTGCCATCCGCGAGGTGCTCGAGGAGACCGGCTATCGCGTCCGTCTCGGTCGCGCGCTCGGGGAGACGCGCTATGCCAAAGAGCAGGCCGGGTTCCTTCGTCCCAAGGTCGTGCGCTGGTGGTCAATGGAAGCCACGAGCGGCGCGTTTACCCCGACGCGAGAGGTGGATGAGATGCGCTGGGTCTCTCTTGCGGAGGCGCATGACCTGCTCACGCGTGAGACAGACCGGGAGCTCCTCGAGCGGTTCGTGCGGGGTCCGGCGCCGACACGCGTGGTGCTGGTCGTGCGACACGCGTCGGCGGGAACGCGCGCGCAATGGAGCGGCGACGACCGGCTGCGGCCCCTCGATGATTGCGGCTACCGCCAGGCGGAGGAGCTCGTCCGGCTGCTGGCGCACTTCGACCCGACCGAGATCGTGTCGGCGGACCTAGTGCGATGCCGCCAGACGGTGGACCCGCTTGCGGAAGCCGTGGGCCTAGGGGTTCGCGACGCGCCCGTCGTGTCCGAAGAGGGCTACGCGGGGCACGAGACAGAGGCCGTCCAGCTCGTTCGCAGCATCGGTGGCCCGCACCACGCCAGCGTGATCTGCAGCCAGGGCGAAGTGATTCCGGATCTGCTGTCCAGGCTTGCCAAAGCCGATGCGGTCGACCTGCCCGCGCAACCCGCGAAGAAGGCGAGCACCTGGGCGCTCACCTTTCAGCTGGATCGACTCGTGAGCTGCGAGTACTTTCCGCCGCCGGCGGTCTCCGGCTCAGATTCCGCGCACGCATGAAGGAGGCCCGATGCCTGTGCTCTTGATCGTGGCTGTCATCGGCCTGCTGGCAGGTGTGCTCGCGGGCCTGTTCGGTATCGGCGGAGGGGTCGTGATCGTGCCGGCCCTGATCCTGCTCGCCGACTTCGGCGTGACCAAGGCAGCGGGGACGTCGCTGGCGGCCCTGCTGCTGCCGGTTGGTGCGCTCGGGGCCTGGCAATACTGGCAGGCGGGGCTGATCGACCTGAAGGCTGCCATCGTGCTCGCCATCGGCATCCTGCTGGGCGCCTACCTGGGAGCCCGCGTGGGCATCTCGCTGCCGGCTTCGACCGTGCAGCGCGCGTTTGGTGTGCTGCTGGTGGTAGTCGGAATTCGGTTCGCGGTTCTCCCCTAGGAGAGGATGGGCCTGAGGAGCAGATAGGCGATCGCGGCTGCCCCACCCGCGGCGGGGAGCGTCAGCACCCAGGCGATCCCGATGTTGCGCGCCACTGCCCAGCGGACGGCGTTGAACCGATCCGATGAACCCGCGCCCATGATCGCCCCGGAGATGACGTGCGTGGTGCTGACCGGCATGCCGAAGTGGGAGGCGAGGTAGATGACGCTGGCCGCCGTCGTCTCGGCCGCGAAGCCATGGACCGGGTCCAGCTTGACGACCCGCGTCCCCATGGTCCGGATGATCCGCCAACCGCCCGCCGCAGTACCGATGCTTATCGCAGTCGCGGCCGCGACGATCACCGGCAGCGGGACCTTGAACTCGGGGATCACGCCCGCGGTGACGAGCGCCAGGGTCATGACACCCATCGTCTTCTGGGCGTCGTTGCTGCCATGGCTGAAGGCCATGAACGCCGCGGAGAGCACCTGGATTCGCCGGAAGGACTCGTTCATGAAGCGAGGATGCGCACGGCGGAACAGGTTGAAGATGAGGACCATCAACAGGAAGGCCAGCAGGAAGCCAGCGACCGGTGAACCGATCAGGGGCAGGAGAACCTTGCCCAGGATGCCACCGACATTCCATGCGTCGACGCCCGCGGCCACCGCCGCCGCGCCCAGGAGTCCCCCAATCAGCGCATGGCTCGACGAGCTCGGGATACCGAGCCGCCAGGTGACGAGGTTCCAGGCAATGGCGCCCACCAGTGCGGCTGCCACGACCGTCTGCCCTTCCGCCTGGTGGCTGATCAGCCCGGCACCCACGGTTTTGGCGACAGCAGTGCCAGTCAGCGCCCCCAGGAAGTTCGCAGCAGCGCTCATGGCGATCGCCCACTGTGGCTTCAACGCGCGGGTCGAGACCGATGTGGCAATGGCATTCGCCGTGTCGTGAAACCCGTTCACGTAGTCGAACGCCAGGGCCAAGGCCATGACGGCAAGGACCGCGTAGGTCAACCCCGCGATCACCGGGCGACCCTACGCACGCTTAGGCGTGCTTCACGACGATTCGCTCGATGACGTTCGCGACGTCCTCGCAGGCATCGATGGCGTTCTCGAGCAGTCCGTAGACGTCCTTCCACTTGATGAGATCGAGCGGATCGCCACCGTTTCGGAACAGCGCGGCGACCGCCTGGCGTGCCACCTGGTCGCCCTCGTTTTCCAGCCGATGAATCTCGATCCAGTACTGCTCGAGCCCCCTGAAGGCCCGCAAGTGCTGCAAGGCATCGCCGATCTGCTCGCATTGCTTGCTGACGATCTCCGCTTGCTTGCGCGCGACGTCGGTGGGCTCCTCGATGCGATAAAGGATGCAGGTGTCGGCCACCTCTTCGATCAGATCGAGGACGTCGTCGAGCCGGCTGATGAGGTTGTGGATGTCCTCGCGGTCGAAAGGCGTGACGAACGTGGATTCGAGCTTGTGCCCAATCTCGTGGCTGATCTGGTCGCCCCGGTGCTCGAGGTCCCGCAGCTGTGCGGCGATCCGCTCCCGATCGCCGTAGGTCGCGAAGAAGCTCTCCAAGGTCCGGGCGGCGGCTAGGACGTTCGAGGCGTCCTCGACGAACATGTCGAAGAACTTCTCCTCGCGCGGAATGAGCGGCAGGCGCATGTCAGCCGCTGCGCACGGCGAGGACGACGAGGCCGGCTACCACGCAGACCCCAAGCAGGATCAGGACCAGCCATGAGATCAACGAGGCTCTGGGGGCTTCCGGGCGCTCCACGCTCATGCTCGGCGATGGTACCCGTTACGACGTGACCGGCGCCTTCCCATTCATCGGCTGGACGACGCGGTGAACCTCCTTGAGGAGGTCGTGCAGGTGGAATGGCTTGGGCACCACTGCGACCGCTCGCAGCTGGGTTGCGGCCGACGAGAGCCCGGGCGCCGCCGAGAGGAGGATGAGCGGCGGGACTCGTCGTGATCGCTCCTCGAGCGAAGACTGGAACCCGAACGCATCCATGACCGGCATCATGAGGTCGAGGATGACGACATCCGGCTCCCAACCATCCAGCTTCTCGAGGGCGTCACGGCCATTCCACGCCACGCGGACCTCGAATCCGTCGTCCGTCAACACCTCGCCCAGCGTCTCGCGCAAGCCTTCGTCGTCGTCGACGACGAGCACGCGACTAGCTGGAGCCATTCGTCCGATCCGATTGGCTGGCTGGAAGCGTCACTCGGAACGTCGTGCCTTTTCCATCACCGCCGCTCTCGGCCGAGATCTGGCCGCCGTGGCCGGCCACGATCTCGCGTGAGATGAACAGCCCAAGGCCCATCCCCGGGACGCTCACCGAGTTGTCGCCGCGGGAGAACGGCTCGAAGAGGCCATCCTTGCGGTCGAGCGATACACCGACCCCCTTGTCCCGCACCTCGATCAGCGCTCCCTGCTTGGAGGGTGCGATCCGGACGTGGACGGGATGCGGTCGAGAGGAGTACTTGAGGGCGTTGTCGAGCAGGTTGCTGATGACCTGCTCGATCCGGGCGGCGTCCGCTTCGATGACGGTCGGTTTCAGGTCGAATTGGATGCGCTCGTTCGGCTCGACGCCCGCGAAGCGGTCGATCACCTCCTCGGCAATCCCCGAAAGATCGACCTCGGCGAACCGGAATTCGGTGGAACCGCGCTCGAGCCTGGAAACGTCGAGGAGCTCGACGAGGAGCGCAGACATGCGGCGCACCGCACGCTCGATCCGCTCCAAGCCGCGCTCGATTCGGCTTTGGTTCAAAACACCGCGCTCCCGGCTCAGCAGCAGGGCATCGACCGCGAGCTGCAGGCTCGCGACCGGAGTCTTCAGCTCGTGCGAGGCGATCGACAGGAAGCGGTCCCGCGCCCGAAGCGCCTCCTCGGCTGCGAGTCGTGCCTCGCGCTCAACGGCCAGCTGTCGCTCGCGCTCGGCCGCAGCGCGGGCATCGGTCATGTCGCGGGTGATCTTGGCGAAGCCATACAGCCGGCCATGGTCGTAGAGGGCGTGGACGGACGAGTCGGCCCAGAAGCGGGTGCCATCCTTGCGCACGCGCCAGCCCTCGTCGTCCGCGCGTCCAGCGCGTGCGGCTTGACGCAGGATGCGTTCCGGCCGTCCCGCCTCGACATCTTCCGGGGTATAGAAGAGCGAGATGTGCTTGCCGACCACCTCGCTGGACTCGTAGCCCTTGATCCGCTCCGCACCCTGGTTCCAGGTCAGGACGTGCCCATCAGGCCCGATCAGGAAGATCGCATAGTCCAGGACAGCATCAACCAGGAGGCGAATCGCCTCCGGTCCGTGGGCGAGGTCGGCGAGGGTGCGCTTGCCCGTGGCCGGGGCTCGCTCCGCCGGTCTGATCTGCGTGACAGCCACAAGCAACCTCAGAGGTGTGGCTGGCATTCGTGCAAGGTTCATGCCACCGCTCGGGTGACCGATGCTCCTCCAGCTGACTCCGGCTCAGCGGGCTGGGGTTTCTCCCCCGCCCGGACTGGCGTCGCTTCCCGGACCCGGTGGCTTCGAAGGCAGGGTCGGCGAAGGCTCGGGCGTCGACTCGCCAAGGGTTGGACCGATCGGTAGTCGCGAGTCCATCTCGTCGGCGGCGTCCGAAACCGCGACGCGCGGCGAGAGCGGCATGGCGGCGCTGGCGCCGCGATGCTCGGCGTCGATGACGTGGATGACCGCGTTGATCAGCGCCAGGTGGGTGAACGCCTGCGGATAGTTGCCCCAGTGGCGCCCGGTCTCTGGGTCGATCTCTTCCGCGTACAAGCCCAGCGGGCTTGCCGCGGACAGGAGACGTTCGCAGAGCCGACGCGCGCGCGGAAGCTCCCCGATCTCGACGAGCGCCGAGACAAGCCAGAAGGAGCAGATGGTGAACGAGCCCTCCTTGCCCTGCAGCCCATCGTCCGTCTCTGCGGTCCGATAGCGGAGCACGAGTCCGTTCTCGGTGAGGTCGTCGGCGATCGCCATCACCGTTCGCTTCACCCGTTCGTCGTTAGCTGGCAGGAAGCGAACAAGCGGCATCAAGAGGAGTGAGGCGTCCAGTGCCCGCGTGTCGTAGTGCTGGGTGAAGATGCCCCGATCGTCGAGGCCGTTGGCCAGCACATCGGCCTTGATCTCGTCGGCGGCCGCCTGCCAGCGCGTGGCGTACTCGTAGTCCTCGCGCAAGCGGGCCAGACGTGCGCCTCGATCCGCGGCAACCCAGCACATCACCTTGGAGGAGGTGAAATGCTTCGGCTCACCACGGACCTCCCAGATGCCGCGGTCCGGCTCACGCCAGTGCGCCAGAGCAGCCTCGACCTGCCGCACCAGCATCGGCCAGATACGGTCGTCGAGGCGGTCGCGCGACTTGGTGTGCAGGTAGACCGAATCGAGCACTGCGCCCCACATGTCGTGCTGGCGCTGCTTGTAGGCGGCATTTCCTACCCGCACTGGCCGGGCGCCCTCGTAGCCGTGGAGATGGTCAAGCGTGCGCTCTGAAAGCTCGCGCTCTCCACCAATGCCATACATGATCTGGAGGTCATCCTCGCCCGGCTTTCTTGCCGTCGGAGACAGCCGCGGCAGCGATCTCCTCGTTCAGCGAGGGGCGGCCGCTCGCCGCATCGGCCACGAAGTAGAGGAAGTCGTTGGCCTCCCAGCTGAAGCCGAGGCTGTAGAGGCCCCACAGCGCGAAGGTCGAATCCCGGATCCAGGAATAGCGGTAGTCCCAGTTGCGCTCGCCGCCGGGTGTCTCCGGCAGGGAGGTCGTTGCGGCGGCGATGATGGCGCCGGTCGGTGCGTAGGTCAGTCCCCTGAGGGTCAGCGCCGAGCGCTCGAGGTATGAGCGCCAGGGATGATCCGGGAAGTGGCCTCGGGCCAGCCAGTGCTGCCAGTGGTGGGCCGTCCAGACCAGGCGCGGATAGGCCTCCTCGGAGCTCCGTGGCGGCGGCGGGTTCCCCCAGGAGAGCGCTACGAAGCGCGTCTCGCCCTCCTTCATCATCGCGCGCGCCACGGCCCGGGGTCCCTCGAAGCCGATGTTCAGGTCGCTGCTCAGCGTCATCTCGATCGAGCCGCCAGGCCCGCGGCATGCGGCCTGGTGGTACCCGTCCTCGGTCCACCGCCACTCGCCACGGTGCTGGCCGTAGTCGAAGACCGGCTCGCAGTCGAGCGTGAGCTGGACCTCGCCGTTCACGCATCGAACGTGGCGCAGGAGGATGTGGTCAGCCTCGTAATCGGTCGGGGCACGACGATGCGTGATCGAGTGGTCGTGCTCGTGGTGCCAGGGACCAATGAGCAGCAGATCGCGCACGATGATCCAGCCCGTGGGGGTCGCCCAGCTCGTCTCGAGCACCATGGTCCCGGGCAGGTAGCGACGCGCGGCTGGAACCATGATGTCCGCGGGACCCAGCCGGAAGCCGCCGGCGTCCCGATCCAGGATCGCGCCGAAGACGCTGGGCGAGTCCATGCGTGGCAGACAGAGCCACTCCACGTTCCCGCTTGGCGCCACAAGCGCTGTCGTTTCGCAGTCGGACAGGAAGGCGTACTGGCCGATGCGCGGGAACGGCGAGTCTCCTCCCACCCAAGCTTGCGGCGGCCGTCGCGCCGCCTGGCCGCCGTCCTGCTCCGTGCTCCCGCCTCGCATTGGGCTGGTAAGTCTTGCACCAGGCGCAAGCGCGTGCCACCCGTCCGACGGTACGGGCTGCTTCGCCGCCCTGGTCGGGCGCCGCAGGAGTCTTCCCGCGCGCGCCAGGGCTGGCTATAGTCCCGAGATTCAGTCCGCCATGGGAGCGCGGGCTGCGCATGGTCGATGGGGAGCTCCGGCCGTGTGCCAGGAAGGAGGCGCCGCGCACCGTTTCGCCGCTGCTTGCCGGCGCTCGCCCACTCATTGAGTGCAGGTCGAGACGCCGCCCCCGAGTTGGCAGTAGGGAGAGCCCCACATGACGCAGCGATCTCGCGAAGAGGCCATCCAGCAGGACGTCCGCGACCTGCACAGCCTGGGCTACGCCCAAGAGCTGTTCCGCAGCATGGGTGGCTTCAGCAACTTCGCCATCAGCTTCTCGATCATCTCGATCCTGACCGGCGCAGTGATCCTCTACGACTATGGCCTTGCGTGGGCGGGAACCGCCGCGAGCCTGATCGGCTGGCCACTGGTCACACTGTTCGTGCTCGCCATCGCGGCATCCATGGCCGAGGTCGCGTCGGCATACCCCACGGCCGGCGGCCTCTATTACTGGGCGAGCCGCATGAAGGGCGTCGCCTGGGGCTGGTGGACCGCGTGGCTCAACCTGATTGGCCAGTTCGCCATCGTGGCCGGCATCGCCTATGCCGCCGCCCAATTCCTCAACGTGGCGATCGTGTCGCCGGTGCTCAGCACTTTTCACATCACCTACGGCAACACCACCGAGTTCATCAAGGCTGGCGACGTTCCGATCCTGACGGGCGCCCTCGTGACGATGGGCGTGCTCCTCGCGATCTGCCTGATCCTCAATATCGCCGGCATCAACCTTGTCGCGCTGCTGAACCAGGTGAGTGTGTGGTGGCATATCGCCATCGTGGCCGCGGTGGTGATCCTGGTGTTCCTGCTCGGCAAGCCGGATCAGTCGGGGATGACCCTCTTCGCCGTGCAGCCGCAGGACCACGGCGGGAGCTGGGCTAACAGCCTGCCCTTCGGCATCAACTTTAGTTACGGCGCAGCCATCACCTACCCGCTCTTCTTCGCGTTCATGTTCTCCCTGCTGCAGGCGAACTGGACGTACACCGGCTACGACGCGTCCGCGCACGTCGCAGAGGAGACCATCGGCGCGCGGGTCTCCAGCGCGTGGGGCATCTTCCTGTCGGTCGCCGTCTCGGCTGTCGTGGGGTACGTCTTCCTCTTCGCCCTGACCACCCACCTGCCGAATCTGTCGGCCTTGTTCCCCGCCGACCTGGCGAAGGCGGATCCGGACAAGCTCAGCACGTACTACTTCGGGGGTGCGTACACCGTCTTCGAGACGCTGAAGTACAACCTGGCTACGGTTGGCCAACTGCTCGGAGCCGGGATCGCGGTGGCCATGTCGTTCTGCACGCTCTCGTCGATCGCCTCAGCCGGGCGGATGCTGTTCGCCTTCAGCCGGGACGACGGCGTTCCCGGATCAAGCTGGCTCAAGAAGGTCTCCCACCGTTACCGGACCCCGGCGAACTCGCTGGTGACCATCGTGGTTGTGGCCTTCCTGTTCACGATGGCGGCCTTCATCGTCGGCGCGCTGGGCAGCGCCGGCGGCGGCGGGATCGCCATCGCGATCGTGACCGCCATCAGCACGATCTTCCTGTACGCCGCCTACGCGGTTCCCATCTACCTTGGCCTGACCACGAATGGCTGGCGTTCGGAGCAAGTCTGGAGCCTTGGCCGATGGTCGCGACCGGTCGCCATCCTGGCGCTCGCCTGGATCGCGGTGCTCCTCGTGCTCTTCTCGTTCCCGACGTCGGGGAACATCAGCTGGCCGTTCATGGCCGGTACGGTGGTCCTGCTGCTCGTCTACTACTTCGCCTGGGCGCGAGCGCGCTTCAAGGGCCCGCGCGTGATGGGCGGCGAAACGGAGCTCACCGAGATCGAGCGCGAGTTCGATGCGGCTGCCCGCGAGCTGGAGGGCCCGGCCCCGGCCTGACCGTTTTGAACGCGGGCCGGTCGGCAGTCCCGGCCGGCCCGCGTCTGACCTGACGAGGAAGATCGATGGCGAAGCACACCGAGCATCCACGGCACACGGAGCTGCAGCGGCAAGTCCGCGACGGCGAGATCGACACGCTGATCGTGGCGCTCACCGACATGCAGGGCCGATTGATGGGCAAACGCGTCCAGGGCCAGGCGTTCCTCAACGGGGCCATCGACTACGGCGCGCACTTCTGTACCTACCTGCTGGGCACGGACATGGAGATGAACACCCCCGACGGCTTCGTCCTCATGAACTGGGAGACCGGCTACGGCGACTGGATCGCTGACCCCGTCTGGGACACGCTTCGCGTCGTGCCCTGGCTCGAGAAGAGCGCCATCGTCCTGTCAGACACGGTGGACCATCACGGAGCCGAGATTCCCGTCTCCCCGCGCACGATTCTCAAGCGGCAGGCGGAGAAGGCGGCGGCTATGGGCTTCAGCGTGATGGCGGGCTCCGAGTTCGAGTACTACCTGCTGACCGATACCTACGAAGAGGCCTATCGAAAGGGCTTCGTCGGTCTTGATCGGTTCGGCACCTACAACGAGGACTACCACCTCCTGCAGGCCACCAAGGGCGAGCCGATCCACGGCAAGCTGCGCAACCTGATGACCGCGGCGCGAATCCCGGTTGAGTTCAGCAAGGGGGAGGCCGCACCCGGACAGCACGAGGTGAACATCCATTACAGCGACGTCCTGGAGATGGCGGATCGATCGGTCCTCTTCAAGCACGGCGCCAAGGAGATCGCCTGGCTCAACGGCTACGGGCTGACGTTCATGGCGAAGCCGGACCACACCTGGACCGGATCGAGCGGGCACCTGCACATGAGCCTCTGGGACCGCAAGGGCGAGGCGTCGCGCATGTTCGACGGCAAGGCCAAGCCGTACGGGATGTCGATCACCATGCGCCACTTCCTGGGTGGGATGATGCGCTACGCCCGCGAGCTGGCCGTCTTCCACGCTCCGAACGTGAACTCCTACAAGCGCTACGCGGTTGCCTCATGGGCGCCCGTCAACGTCGTGTGGGGGCGCGACAACCGCACCACCGGCTTTCGGATCGTGGGGGACGAGGCCGGCCTGCACATCGAGAACCGGTTCCCGGGAGGCGACATGAACGCGTACCTCGCCTATGCCGCGGTCGTGGGAGCGGGCCTGCTCGGGGTCGAGCGCAAGATCGAGCCGCCCGACGAGTACGTCGGCAACGGCTACGTCGCGACCGGCTGCGACCGGATGCCACGGGCGTTGCACGAGGCGATCCGCGAGCTGGAGGCCAGCCAGGCGGCGGTCGACATCTTCGGAGCCGATGTGGTGGCCCACTACCTCAACGCGGCGCGTGTCGAGCAGGAGACCTACGACGCGATCGTTCATCCGTGGGATCGCGAGCGCTACCTGGAGCGTGGGTGATGCGGCTCGAGGGCAAGGTCGTGGTCATCACCGGGGCTGGGAGCGGGATGGGGCGCGTCGCGGCCCAGATGTTCGCCGCGGAGGGCGCCAAGGTGGTGGTCGCCGAGTTCGACG
>VBJP01000312.1 GCA_005880165.1 Chloroflexota bacterium
CGTCCCAGACGTGGATCTCGAAGGTGTCAGCCGCCGGGTCGCCCTGGCTCGCGATGGCTCGAAAGTGGTAGCTGCCACAACCGTTGATCGTCCCGACGCCCTGGACCTGGGCGATGGAGCCGGTGATCACGAGCCAGTCGAACGCGGTAGCCCGGAAATCGACGCTGGCGTTGGGATCCACCGCAGTGCCCGGGCAGGGACTTCCGGCTACCACCTGAGGATCGTCGGTAGCGGCCACCTGCGCGTCATCGCCTGCCCCCTCCGCGTCATCGCCCACAATCCCCCGGACGAATTTCAGCTTACCGGCGGGCTGAGCGCCGTTGTAATGGACATTCAACCCAAACGTCGCCGTGTCATTTGGGGGCAGCGCCGCGGTTGGGATCACGCCCTTTCCCTTGACCGATAGGGACGGATCGAAGACCACCAGCGGGGAGGTCGTCGTCGGGGAGCTGTAGAAACCGCCGGCCACCGTGGACTCGATGCGGTAGAGGCCGGCCGGCAGAGTCGGGATCGAGGTAGAAGTGGTTCCGTCCGCGGCAACGGGCGTGGTGGTCTGGCTGACGACGTTGCCGCCGGCGTCCTTGACGGCAAACAGTACCTGCGCGTTGGTGATGTCGCCGGGTGTGTCATCGGCTTCCTGGGTCACGGTCGCGGCCAGCCGGATGGGCCCGGCGACCGAATCGATGGTGTCCCCGGTGTAGGCGGCGGTGGCCGGCTCCGCCGTGACAGTGAGGCCGTTGCTCAGGGTGGCGCTCGAGGCACTGTACCGGTCGTTGCTCAGGCTGAGCGGGACGACCCCGGTGCTGGTCGGCACCGGAATGGTGCCGCTGAAGTACGCCGCGACCGTATAGGCACCCGGGGTCAGCGGGAGCGGGCCGAGCGGCGCCCGACCGAGCGGATCGGTGACGACCGGCACGACCCACGACGACTGGCTCTGACTGACGACGAAGATCACCGTCTGCTCCCGCAATCGCCGAGGCGTCGGCGCCGACTGGTCGGCCAGCGTGGCGACCACCCCCGTCGAATCGCTGTAATGGGCGCTGCCCCCCGTGAGCGTCAGGGTGGTGGCCTGTCGGGCGATGGTGAAGGTCGATTCTGCCGCGGATCCAAGCAAGTCTTGCGCCTCCTCGAAGGCCGCGCGTACCGGGTACTGGCCGGGCGGCTGCAGTAATGGGAAGCTCACGGTCGCGCTGCCGCTGGCATCGGTGACCGCCTGGAGTCGTTGCGGGCCAAACTTGAAGACCAGTGGTCGCCCGCTGACGGCTGATCCGTTCGAGCTGAGCACCGCCGTGAACGTGGCTGCATCGCGATACGTTCCGCTGCTGGGAGCGGAGCTGAAGCTGATGCTGGTCGACTGCTTCGGCGCGGTGGCCTGCACCGTCTCCACGCGGGGCACGTAATAGGCGCCCAGGTTCGTCGCCGTCCCCACCACCCCCGCGCCGTTGACGGCTTGAACCAGGTAGCGGACGTTACCGGACGCGGTGCCGGCGAGCGCAAGGTTGCCGGTCCAGAGGGTGGAGTCGGCAGCATCGCGGACCAGATCCAGGGGCTGCCATTGGCCGGCGCAGGGATTGAGGCCACCGCTGCACCCGGGCGTCGTGGCGGTATAGGTGATCCAGACCTGCTGGATGCCGGCAGACGGGTCGCCCGCGACGTTCACCCGGAACGCAACGCTCTGCCCGTCCGGGCTCGGAATGGCGGAGACCTGCGAGATCGCCGGAGCGGCCGCCAGCGCCGGAATATTCCCCGGATAGCCCACCGCCTGGCCATAGGTGGTGGCGCTGAGGGCCGGGTCACTGTAGTAGAGGCGGAAGTTCATGGATGAGAACGCTCGCAACGTCCCGGTCTGAGAACCCGGCCCGCTGGATTGATACTGGGCAGGGGTCACGTCGAGCCGCGTCGAGCTGCCGCCAGTGAGCGCATCAAAATAGTTCACCCTGAAGGGGAGCACCGGGTAGAGGACGCTCGAGGAGAAGAGGGAATGGAGCGCCCGCTGCTCGGTGGCCGGCGCATCGGTCAACGGCAGCACCGGTCCACCGGTGGGATTGTCGGTGTATGACCCGCCACGGAAGCCGACGCCGCGCAACGTGGGAGCGGCGCCACTCAGCAGGCCGGGCGCGCTCACCGGACGCATTTCCAGCGGCAGCACCGGCTCG
>VBJP01000036.1 GCA_005880165.1 Chloroflexota bacterium
GAGGTCGTGGTGATCTCGCCGTCTGCGGACCTCGCAGACCTGGTCGAAGCCACCGGAGCGCGCCTCCTGGTCCAGCGTGGGATGGGCTTGAACGAGGGGCTCGACCAGGCTCGGGACGCCGCCATTGGCGACGGAGTCGAGACGCTGGTCGTGCTGCATGGCGATCTTCCCGAGCTGGACGTTCCCGACATCCAGGCGCTCGCCGCGGCTGTGCCGCGCGACGGCGGCGTGGCGATCGCGCCCGACCGCCGCGGAACCGGCACCAACGGCCTGGCGCTGCGACCTCCGAATGCCATCCCCTTCCGATTCGGGACCGATAGCCTCGCGGCGCATCGGGAGGCGGCAAAGGCAGCCGGAATGCCGCTGTCCATCGTTCGGCGCCCGGGCCTCGCCTTCGACCTCGACACGCCCGACGACCTGGGGGAGTGGCTGCGGAGCGGAGTCCTGGCGTGACCGCCAGGGTCGAGCTGCTGGCCCTCGACGGCATTCCCGAAATACGGCCCGGCGACGACCTTGGGGCGATCATCGCCGGCGCGCTGCGCGACGCCGACATCGGTCTCCGGGAAGACGACGTCCTGGTCGTCACCCAGAAGGTCGTGTCGAAGGCGGAGGGGCGGGTGGTAGACCTGGCGTCGGTCAGCCCTTCACCGCCCGCGGCCGAGTTTGCGGAGCGCTGGGGGAAGGATCCGCGGCAGGTGGAGCTCGTGCTGCGCGAATCCGCCGAGGTGCTGCGGATGGCGGACGGCGGGCTGATCATCAGCCGAACGCGGCAAGGGTTTGTGTGCGCGAATGCCGGCGTGGATCTCTCGAATGTAGGCGGTGGCGAGGTGGCCACGCTGCTGCCGGTCGACCCCGATGCCTCCGCCCGGCGACTTGCCGAGGGGCTGTGGGAGCTTGCGGGGGTGCGTGTGCCGGTGGTCATCTCCGACTCGTTCGGGCGCCCATGGCGCAACGGGATCGTGAACGTCGCGATTGGCGTTGCCGGCCTTGCACCGCTGCTCGACCTGCGAGGCAGGCCGGATGCCCAGGGGAGGCTGATGCGCTCGACCGTCATCGCGGTTGCGGACGAGCTGGCCTCGGCGGCGGAGCTGGCTGGAGGCAAGACCGACCAGCGGCCGGTCGTTGTGGTGCGCGGGTACACCACAGAAAATGTCAAGAACGGGCCCGGAGCCGCGGCGCTGGTCATGGACCGCGCGCACGATCTCTTCCCGTAGCGGATTTCGCTCTCGGCGGACCTTGCTTGAGCGCCCGACCGAGGTCGCCGTGCGCGGCTTGCTGGCACACACCCTGCAGGCTCCGCGGGCGTGGCCGCGTCCTCCAGGCATGTCCAGCGGGCGAAGCGCGCGTCGCACGGACGGGACGCGCAGCACGCGCGTGCCCTCCAGCATCCGCACGACGTCGACCATCGCTGCGCCACCCACGCGCGCCGGGTCCTCGGACGGTACCGGCTCGAGGCACGCCTGGCGCGTGGCGGGATGGCCGAGGTCTGGCGGGCGCGCGACGAGCGCAGCGGACGCCGGGTGGCGGTCAAGCTCCTGCACCCGCACCTGCTTCCGGACCAGGCCTCGCGCGCCCGTCTCGCTTCAGAGGCGCGCGCCGTGGGTGGCCTCGATCACCCGGGCATCATCCGCGTGCTGGCCGCCGACGCCGGCGAGCGACCGGCGGTCGTCCTCGAGCTGGTCGAGGGTGAGCCGCTGTCGGCGCGTCTCGAACGCGACGGGCCGCTCGATCCGCGGACCGCGGCCGAGATCGGCGCAGAGGTCGCGGAGGCGCTCTACCACGCGCATACGCGGGGCGTGATCCATCGCGACGTGAAGCCTGGAAACGTCCTCATCGGCACCGATGGCCGCGCACGCCTGGTCGACTTCGGCATTGCTCGGCTGCTGGGCGAGGCGCTGGAGCGAACGACTCAGACCGGCATGGTGATGGGCACGCTGCGCTACATGGCGCCGGAGCAGCTGGCCGGGAAGGAGGTTGGCCCGCGAGTCGACCTCTATGGCCTCGGGGCTCTGCTGTACGAGATGCTGTCCGGCCGGCCGCCGCACTCGGGATCGTCCGCTGGGGCCCTGCTACGGGAGGAGACGGACAGACCACCGGCCATGGATGGCATTGACACCACGCTCGCGGCAGTGGTTGCTGCCTGCCTCCAGCCGCGGCCAGAGGACCGGCCGCGCCATGCCGGTGAGGTGGGGATCGCCTTGCGCGCGTGGCTCGCCGGAGATGCCTCCGGTGCCATCGCCCACATCACGAAGCTGCAGGACGAGACGCTCACCCAGGCTATGCCCGTGCCGCCTCTCGGAGCGTTGGCGGCCGCGGGGGCAGCGCCGAGCGCTGCTGGGGCGGCGCCGGTCGGTGGGCAGCGCATAGTGTTGCCCGCGCCTGCCGCGCGCGCCGTCCCTAGTCCGCGCATCGGTCGCCGCGCCGCCGCAATCGCGGGTGCCCTGGCCGCTGCCGCGGCTGTCCTCGTGGTGGCCGTGGCCCTCAGCGGACCCCTGAAGATGGCGAGCGCAGCGCCGACACCGTTCCCAACCCCGTTCGCGACGCCGCTTCCATCGTGGGCAGCTCAGCTCGCCGACAAGCAGCGCAGCGCCTGCGGCTCAGGACCGAGCGCGGCGGAGCTGGCAGCCATGGGCAGGGCGGCGGCCACTGAGCAGGTCACCGAAGCAATCGCCGACTGTAAGCCCGCGGGCGGTGAGGGCCGCGGTCACGGCAAGGGAAAGCACTGAGGGGTGTGTTTGCGCGCTTGAGGCTCCCTCGCCGTCAACCAAGCGGTCAGGGGTGGGCGGTGACGACCTCTTCAAGAGCATCGGTCACGGCGGCTGGATCGACAACCATGTGGAGATGAAGCCCCGGGACATGTCGAATCGGCCATCCGCGCTGCCTGAGCTCGTCGGCGGGCCTGTCATATGGCGGACCGAAGTAGATGTAACCGCACGGCGACTGATCCCATCCTGCTGGCACGTCGACGGTCTGTTCATATCGGGAGAGGGGGAGGCGCGGCTGCTCTCGGGTGATCGCGTCCCGCAGCTCGGGGTCGGGGGGAAACATCGGCGCAACGTCGGATTCGTCCCACCATTCAGTCCAGGGCGGCAGCCTTCCGTTCTCGGCTTTCGCGCGAAGCTCAGATAGGAACTCGGCAGCGCCGATGGCTGCCGATCCCGAGGACGGAGGCACCGAGGCGTCTACGAATACGTACGAAATCCTCGCGTTGGAAAGGGCCCTTCCAATGGCCGGTGCGAAGAGCCCCGCATTGCTGTGCGTCACGATGGCGATCGCCTCGCCGGGCACCGCGTGCACATCCTCCGCGACGTGCCGGGCGATGCGCGGCGTTGAAGCGGGCTCAAGCACAGCCACCTCGATGAGATTTGGGACATCAACGACATGGCCACGCTGACGCAGGAGAGCGCCGACCGGCTGCCAGGTGGATGGGCCCAACGCCAGGCTGTGAATGAGGACGAAATGCACGCGGTGCCCTGAGGAGAGTCGCGGGCTAGCGACCCGGGATCGGTTGCAGGAAGAGCGCGACGATCTCGCCGTTCTCGACGCGGAAGTTGGCCTCGACGTGCATCGGGTTGATTCCCGGCCGCATGACCGTCACGTCGGCGATGTAGCTGCTTCCCATCGAGCGCCCCTCGTTCGTGTACATCCGAAAGCCATCTCCGGCCCGGATAAACCATCCGCCCACGCGATCGCGGCCGCGGAGGTTAGTTCGCTCATCGGATCCTGGGGTGGAGACGCCCAGGACGGCGTGCTCCGCGAAAAGGTTGACCGCCTTCTCCCGATCGTCGTCGTTGATCAGCTCCAGGAAGAGGTCGACCGTCTCGGTGGCACCCATGGTCGGCAGGATACCTGACCGCGTCGCGCGCTCCATTCCAGCCCAGGAGGCATGCCCGCATCGGTCGCTAGACTCTTGCGCCTATGGCTCGCCTGCGCATCGGTCTCATCGGCTGGGGAACGGTCGGATCCGCCCTCGGTCGCCTGGTCGCGGCCGGGCCGCTGCCCCTGGAGCTTGCGTGCCTTGCCGTGCGCCATCCGGCCGCGGCTCGCGGCATGCCGCTTCCGGACGGCGTCGCGGTGGTTGCTCCTGACGATGTCGCAGCTGCTCGCCTGGACGCCGTCGTGGAGCTGGCCGGGGGCATCGAGGAGCCACTCGGCTGGGCTCGGACGGCCCTCGCCGCCGGCACCGCGTACGTGACCGCCAACAAGGCGTTACTCGCCAACCACGGTGACGAGCTCTCGACGCTCGCTCGCCAGAACGATTCCGCGCTGCTGGCATCCGCGAGCGTCGGCGGCGGCGTGCCGATGCTCGAGATCGTCCGCCACCTCGCCGCCACGCGCGCGATCGGCCGGCTGCGCGGCGTCCTGAACGCGACGACGACGTACATGCTGAGCGCGATGGGCGAGGGCATGACGTATGGCGATGCGCTGCGCGAGGCGCAGACGGCCGGGTACGCCGAGGCGGACCCGTCGCTCGACGTGGACGGACGCGACGCGGCCCAGAAGCTCGCCATTCTTGCCAGCGAGGCGTGGGGGGCGTGGCGCTCGGAGTCCCAGGTCGAGCGGCACGGCATCCGCGGGCTCGAGGTGAGCGAAGGACAGGTCATCCGTCTGGTCGCGGAGGCCACCGAGGAACGCCTGGCGGTGACGCCGCAGGAGGTCGAGCCCGGTACCCCGCTGGCGGCAACCGCCGGAATCGACAATCTCCTCGAGATCGACGTGCGGGCCGGGGGTATCTTCCGCATCAGCGGGCCAGGTGCCGGCGGACGGGTGAGCGCCGGCGCCGTGTACGCGGACCTGGCGCGCCTGGTCGCCGGCGAACGGCCGATCCTGTTCGGAGGGAGCGCATGACTGGACCGAGGCTGGAGCGATTGGAAGGCGTCGTGCGCTGGCCGATCGTCGGCGTGGCCGGTGCCCGCGGTGTGGTGGGTGGCGTCTTCCTTTCGATCATGGCCGATGCCGGCCTGCCGGCCGAGCGCCTCCGCGCCTTCGGCACCGAGGTGGGCACCGCGCCGTACGGGGAGGGATCGGTGCCGGTGCGCCTGCTCGACGATGAAGCGGCGGGGGAGCTCGACGTCCTCTTCCTGGCGACCGATGCGGCGATCAGCCGTGACATGGTCGGCGGCCCAGGCCGCCGCGTTCCGCTCATCGTCGACAACTCGAGCGCCTTCCGGTTGGACCCTCAGGTCCCACTGGTCGTACCCGAGGCGAACGCCCGCGCCCTGCGGGGACGCGCCGGCAACGTGGTCGCCAACCCGAACTGCACGAGCGCTGCCGCGGTCGTCGTGCTGGCGCCCATCCGCGACGCGTTCGGGCTCGCGTCGGTCGACCTGGCCAGCTACCAGGCGGTGAGCGGGGCTGGTCGTGCCGGGCTGGATGCGTTTCTCGCGGAACGTGGCAGCGACGACCGCGAGCAGGCGCCCGGGTCACCCTTCCACGGGCGGATCGCCGACAGCGTGGTGCCCCAGATCGACCTGCTCGGCGAGGACGGCTGGACGGGCGAGGAGCGGAAGATCCACGCGGAGATCCGCAAGATCCTGGAGCTGCCTGACCTCGACGTCGCCGCCACCGCGGTGCGGGTCCCGGTGAAGACGGGTCACAGCATTGCCCTGCACCTTCGCACGCAACGCAACGCCGGGCTCTCGCAGGTGGAGGAGGTCCTGCGCCGGGCCCCAGGCCTCGAGTTCCGGGCCGCCGACGGGTCGGAACGCCATCCCATGCCCCTCGATGTCGAGGGTCGCGATCCGGTGATCGTCGGGCGCCTGCGCACGATCCCGGGACGGGATCGTGGCTTCGCCTGCTTCCTGACCAGCGACAACCTGCGCAAGGGCGCGGCGCTCAACGCCATCCAGGTGGCCGCCGCCGCGGACCCGGACTGGTTCGGCGCGCTGGTGCCGCCCCGCCGCTGACGAGCGCGCGACAGAGGAGCCGCGCCCGGACCGGTACCATCGGCCTATCCTTCGCCTGCCTCCCGCCCCTTAACTGAGGATCGTTCACGTGCCCGACTTTGCTCAGCTCGCGCGCGCCTACCTCGATGAGGAATATGCCCAATCCCCAACCGGCGCCAGCTCACTCGGATTGACCGAATACGACGACCAGCTCGAGGACCTCTCCGAATCGGCCTTCACCAAGCGGTCGCAGCGGACCTCCGACTGGCTCGAATCGTTCGGCGCCTTCGATTCGAGCAGCATGGAATTCGGGGATGCCATCGATCGCGACCTGGCGATCTCGAGCCTGCATCGGCGGGCGATCTTCGACGGCTGGGAGGTCTGGCGCCGGCACCCGGACACCTACCTGAACCCGGGGCTGAGGGGTGTCTTTGGCCTCTTCCTCCACCGATTGCGACCGGAGGCGGAGCTGGTGGAGGCCGCCGCTGCCCGGCTGCGCGCCGTGCCGGAGAATCTCGAAGACGGCAAGCGCAACCTGCGCGACGAGCTCGTGCCGGCCATCCTGCTCGACCGCGCGGTGAACCAGGCTCGCGCCGGCGCGCGCTACGCGCGTGAGCTGCTGCCGGCTGAAGTGACCGATGGCGACCTGCGTGCGCAGCTTGCGGAAGCCGGGGCGGTCGCCGGTGCGGCCTACGAGGAATACGCGGCCTTCCTCGACGACATGCGCCCGCGCGCGACGGGCGACTGGGCCTTTGGCGAGGATCGGTACAGCCACATCCTGCGCGACGCCGAGATGCTCGACCTCGACGCGCGCGCGCTCCGCGAACGAGGTCGCGAGCAGGTCGAGCTGCTCAGCGAGGAGCTCCGCCGCTGCGCGCGCGAGCTGCGCTCGACCGATGACTGGCATTCGGTCCTGATCGAGCTCAACGCGGACAGGCCAGCCACGCCTGAGGCGATGCGGGTTGGCTACGAGGAATGGACGGCCAAGGCGCGGGCCTTCCTCGTCGAGCGGGAGCTCGTCAGCTTCCCGGACGGCGAGGTCTGCTCGGTTGAGCCATCACCGCCGTTCCAGCGACCGGTGATCGCGGTCGCCAGCTACCAGAACCCGCCGGCCTTCGCGCCGTCCATGCACGGCCACTTCTTCGTCCCCTACCCGCCCGACGGGGCCAGCGCCGAGGAGATCGCCAAGCGGCTCGAGTCGAACTCGTATGCGTCCATCCCCTCCACATCGGTCCATGAGGCGTATCCCGGGCACCACTGGCATCTCTCGATGGCCAAGCTGAATCCGTCGCACCTGCGGCAATGGCTGGGGACGAGCTACTTCAGCGAGGGCTGGGCGCTCTATGCGGAGCGGATGATGCGCGAGCAGGGCTTCTTCACCGACCTGCGCCACCGCATGTTCCAGTACGAGGCCACCCTCTTCCGGGCGGCTCGCATTGTGGTCGACACCAGCCTGCACATGGGTGAGATGGAGTACGACGACGCGGTCGCCTTCATGCTCGAGAACAGCAGCCTCACCGAGCCAACCGCCAAGGCAGAGGTGACCCGCTACTGCAGCTGGCCCACGCAGGCGTCCGCGTACCTGACCGGCTGCCTGGAGATCGTGCGCATCCGGGACCGATTCCTCGCGGCGCGCGGCTCCGACAACGGCGACATCGCGAACCTGCGCGCCTTCCACGACGCACTGGTCAGCAGCGGCGACATGCCCATCGCTCTCGCCGAGCGCGCGGTAATGGCCACCGCCTGACCCCCGGACGCTCAGCCTCCCTTGGCATGTGCAGCTGAGAGCACCAATGGACCGATGAGCGCCCGGTGAGCCCCCTCCTGGCGGGCTTTACTGGCTTGCCTGTGCGGTACGCATCACATCCAGCCAATGAGGCGGTCCTTGGCGCCCGCAATGGTCGCTCGTTGGTCCGTAGGAGACTGGGGCGTCACACCGGACCATGACTTGGGCCGATGGCGCCCACCTTCGGCATCTTCCATGCCAGTGCCTTGCGCGCCTCTCCGAAGATTGAGTTGGATGCAGATCCGGCGCGCCCGTACTTGATGAGTGCGCTGGGCCGAACCGGCGCTCCCGAGCGGAAGTGGCATGGACACCAGTCTTGTGATAAGGGCGCAGCACGGCGACGAAGGGGCATTCGCGAGCCTTGCTGCGGCCGTTGGTGACCGGCTCCATGCGGTGGCGTACAGGATTCTGCGCGACACCGACCTTGCCGAGGACGCGACGCAGCAGGCGCTGCTGAACGTCTGGCAGGACCTTCCGAAGCTGCGCGACCCGGCGCGCTTCGACGCCTGGTCGTACCGACTCCTCGTGCGCGCCTGCTACGCCGAGGGCCGTAAGACACATCGCTGGGGCCCCAACCTTCGGCTGCTGCCGGTTGACGAACCGATTGCGGCCGATGGGCTCGACATGGTCGCTCATCGCGACCAGCTCGAGCGAGGCTTTCGGCGTCTCTCCATCGACCATCGTGCGGTGGTGGTCCTGCACCACTACCTCGACATGCCGCTCGACCAGGTCGCCGAAACGCTCGGCATCCCGGCCGGGACGGTCCGTTCTCGACTTCATCACGCGATGCGCGGGCTGCGAGCGGCGCTCGATGCCGACGCTCGTCCGACGGCGAGGGAGGCAGCTCAGTGAGCACCGATCGCGACACCACGCGCATCGTTCGGTCGTGGCTGGGTGAGGGTGTCACGGTCGTCCCGGACCGCGTCCT
>VBJP01000037.1 GCA_005880165.1 Chloroflexota bacterium
TCCACTGCCGGCGACCTTCGCGCCGCGCTCCAGGTCGAAGAGCCCCAGCCGCTCCGCGATCTCCCAATGAGGTGGCGTGTCCCCCGCGGAGCGAGGCTCGCCCCATGTCCGAATGACCGGGTTGTCGTCAGGGCCGGCTCCGTCCGGGACCGATGGATGCGGGAGGTTCGGGATCAGCAGCAGGTCCCGCTCGATGGCGTCCTCGACCTGGCCCAGCTCCGCCTCCAGGCGGTCGATGGCGGGCGACAGCTCGGCTGAGATCCGTTTGAGCGCTTCTGCCTCGTCTCGGTGGCCAGTGCGCATCAGCTCGCCAACCTGCCGGTTGCCCGCGTTGCGCTGGGCGCGCAGCTCGTTCGCCTCGGCCTCGATCGTCCGGCGCCGCGCATCGGCCTGGCGGACGCGGTCCACCGACTCGCCGGCCTCGCCCTTGCGCGCGATCGCCCGCTTGACGGCCTCGGGATCCTCGCGGATGAGCGCGATGCCGATCATGGCCGAACCCTAGCCGCGTCGCCTGCCGCTCGCAGCCGTTCGCGCACGAAGTCCGGCGCCAGCGAGGCCAGCAACCACCCGGCGCGCGGACCGTTGGCCCTTCCCAGGAATGCGCTGTACAGCGCCGCGAAGGCCCCGGCCGGCGGCACGTTTTGCTCACGAGCGACATCGAACACAGCTCCCTGCAGGTCGTCCCCGGTCCACGACTTGCCTGCTCCGTCGCTGGTCAGCCGTTCGGCGAGGGCCGAGAGGAAGGCACGCTGCTGAGCATCCAGCTCTGCGACCGTCGAAGGCAGCTCGTCGTGAACGGCCACCCGTGCACGCTCAGGCGCGTACTGGTCCAGCCAGGCGCGCGCGGCTACGACGCGTTCGTCCAAAATGGCGCGCTCGCGGTCCGTCAGTGTCATGCCCTTCTCTGCTTCCACCCTGGCGGCGACGTCCGCGCCCGGGACCTGGAGCAGGAAGGCCAGGTGCGCGAATGGAGGCCGATAGGCCGCCGCTTCCACGGCGGCGTCGGCGTCAACGGGCAGGCTCATCGCGAATACGCGCTCGTAATCGGGCGAGAGCTCGCCGCGGAAGGGGCGGCCGGCGACCGCGGCGGCGAGCCGGTCGAACTCGTCGAAGAGGCGCGGGATGGCGTCGCTCCCGTGCGGGTCGAACTCGATGGCCTGGTTCGGCCGGGGGCGCAGGAAGAGCAGACGCAACTGGTCGGGCGGCAGGATCTCGGCCATCTCGTGCGCCGCCGCGCCTCGACCGCGCGAGGTGCTCATCTTCTGGCCACGGATGTTGAGGAACTCGTAGTCGACGCGGACCGGCGGCTCGCGCTCGAAGACCCGCCGCGCGATGGCGTCGGCGCGGTCACGCGAGCCGCCGGCGGTGGCAAGGTCCTTCCCGCACGGCTCGATGGTCACCCCCAGCAGACTCCAGCGAGCGGCCCAATCCACGTTGAACGGAAGCTTTCCGGCTCCGCCGAACGGAGCCAGGCGGCCCTTCGTTCCGCAGCCGCGCGCCCACTCCACGAGATCCGGAAGGCACGAGAACGCAACCGTCTCGCCGTTCCAGTCGCTGGCCAGCGTGGTCCCGATGCGGCCGCAGGTCGGACATACCACATGCACCGGCAGCCAGCCGGGCGGTCGCTCGACCTGGCTGACCTCGCGATAGATGTCACGGATGACCTGGGCGCGGTCAAGGGCGATGCGGACGTATCGGTCCATGCCGCCCTCCGCATAGACCTCGCTCATCCAGTAGTAGCGGTCGGGATGGATCCCGAGGCGGTCGAAGGTGTCGATGAACAGGCCCGCGGAGTGGCGCGCGTACGAGGCGTGCCCATCGGCGGCTGGGTCGGGGACGTGCGCGAGCGGCACGCCCAGCGAGCGCTCCACTGCGTCCCCTGTCAGCAGCGACTGGGTGTCCATCGGATCGAGGTCGTCGATCCCGTAGAGCAGCGTGGTCTCGAGACCTCGGTCGCGCAGGGCGCGGGCGATGACGTCGAGCGTCACCGGCCCGCGCAGGGAGCCGACGTGAATGGTGCCCGACGGGGTCTTGCTGTCGTTGACGACCTGCGGACCGGAGACGCGCGTCGCGAGCTCGTCGGCCCAGTACACGAGACGCTCGCGCCTCGCTTAGCCGACCGAGACGACCGTGTAGGTCCGACCGGGGACTCGTTGCTGATCCGGCCTTCGCGGGGGGCGGCCTCAGCGGATCCGACGATCGTGAAGCGGTCCTCCCCATCCGCGCCGCGGATGACCACCGTCGAGCCGATCCCGACCTTGTCGCCGTTGGAGTGCGCGATCACCTCAGCGTTCTTGAGCTGCGACTCGAGCGTGGCGATGCGTCCTTCCAGGAACGACTGCTCCTGCTTGGCATCCTCATACTCGGCGTTCTCGGTGATGTCGCCATCCATCTTTGCGTCGTGGATCCGCGCCGCGACGCGCGGGCGCTCCACCGTGACGAGGTGCTGGAGCTCGCTCTTGAGCTTCTCGAGCCCTTCGGCGGTGAGGTAGACGGGCTTGTTGTTCATGGTCGTCTCTCCCCTTCGCGCTTCTGCGGGCCGTAACCCGTGGGCGGGTGGGACGCCGTCGTGTGGGGACGCGCGACGGCTCGGCCGGCTGTCATAACAAAAAACGCTCCAGGCTCTGCCATCGGGTACCGATGGCGCCTGAAGCTGGCCTTACCCTGTTTGTGGCCAGGATCTGGAGCCGCTCGCCGTGCCTTGCGGTCGGTCCGAGCGTCGCGCGATTGTAGGGCGGCCCATCTCAGGTGTCAAAGCCCGAAACACGGATGTTCGCGCCCGTGGCGGCGGCCGGTACACTCGGCCGCCGCCTATGTGACCTGGCGCATACCGATCCCCTGATTCGCGCACGAAGGGTGCCTCCAAGTCACTCAGCGCATACCCGGCGTCGCTAGCGGGCCTTTCCGCGGATTCGGAGTTACCTGGCGGATTCCTGGCGGTTCCCAAGGCCGCGGTCATGGGCGGCCGCAGGGGCCACGTCGTCGGTCCGTCGCCTCAGCGGTTGAGCAGCACGAACGCGACGAGGCCGGCGGCCAGCAGGTATCGGTACCCGATGAAGAGCGCGGTGCTGCGGCGGCGCAGGTACGCCAGCAGGAACGCGATGGCGACCAGGCCGGCGATGAGCGCCATGGCGAAGCCGGCGGCCAGTGGAAGCAGGTCAGAGGAGGGGATGCCGCCGCCCAATAGCTCACGGGCCTTCCAGATTCCCGCGCCTGCGATGATCGGGGTCGCCATAAGGAATGAGAAGCGAGCCGCCGCTTCCCTGGTCAATCCGGCGAAGAGACCCGCCGAGATGGTGATCCCCGAGCGGCTGATTCCCGGAAACAGCGCCAGGGCCTGGGCCGCGCCGATGCCGACGGCATCCGAGGTGCGCAGCTCCT
This sequence comes from Chloroflexota bacterium, assembly GCA_005880165.1. Classification (GTDB taxonomy): domain Bacteria; phylum Chloroflexota; class Limnocylindria; order QHBO01; family QHBO01; genus CF-82. The sequence goes on from VBJP01000037.1 coordinate 3,382, forward strand.
CCAGCTCCCGGCGCCGGCTGCCGAGCCATTCGGCGAGCCACAGGATCGTCGCGCCAACTGCCAGCAGTCCGGCGATGAAGAGCAGGCTGTGCTCTCGGAAGAAGGTGTCGAAGAAGCCCTCTCCCAGCGCGCCCAGGACTGCGCCGGGAAGCATCGAGATGAAGATGAGCCAGGCCAGCCGACGCTGGGGGTCCTGGCCAATCGATCGGTCGCGGATGGAGGCTAGCCAGGCCAGGAGCAAGCCCACCAGATCGGTCCGGAAGTAGATGAGCAAGGCGACAAGCGTGCCCATGTGCAGCATCACGTCGAAGGCGTTGGAGTTGATGAACGGGTCATTCCAGCCGAGAAGACGCGGCACTGCGATCAGGTGCGCCGACGAGCTGACGGGGATGAACTCGGTAAGGCCCTGGACCAGGCCGATGAAGGCCGCCTGAAGGACGAGAGGCACCGAGCGACGCGCGCGCTAGCGGATGAAGAGCGGCGCCATGACCAGTGTGATCGTGGCGAGCAGCTTGACGAGGACGTGCAGCGATGGGCCGGCGGTGTCCTTGAACGGGTCGCCAACGGTATCCCCCACGACCGCCGCGGCGTGCGCCTCGGTCCTTTTCCCGAGGACGTTCCCCGCGGCGTCGGTCAGGTGGCCGGACTCGATGTACTTCTTGGCGTTGTCCCAGGCGCCACCGCCGTTGTTCAGCACCGTCGCCAGCAGGACGCCGGCGATGGTGCCGACCATCAGTAGCCCGGCAATCGCCTCGTAACCCAGCAGCAGGCCGACGATGATGGGGGTCGCCACGGCCACCGCTCCGGGCAGGATCATCTGGCGCAGGGCCGCCCGAGTCGTGATGTCGACGACGCGGGCGTAGTCGGGTCGCTGGGTATAGTCCATGATCCCCGGCATCTCGCGGAACTGGCGCCGCACCTCGACGATGATGGCCGAGGCGGTGGTGCCAACAGCCCGGATCGCCAGGCTCGAGAAGAAGTACACGAGCATGGAGCCGATGAGCGCGGCGATGAACACGTTCACGTCCGCCAGGTTCACCGAGGCAAGCAGCGTCCCCGGCGGGCGCGTGCCGGCCCGAATCTGGTTGCCGAGGATCAGGTTCACCTTGTCGATGTAGGCGCTGAAGAGCAGGAAGGCGGCAAGGCTCGCCGAGGCGATGGCGTACCCCTTGGTCAGCGCTTTCGTTGTGTTGCCGACCGCGTCGAGGCGGTCGGTGATAGTGCGCGCACCCTCCTCCGCGTGGCTGAACTCGGCGATCCCGCCCGCGTTGTCGGTGATCGGTCCAAAGGTGTCCATGGCCAGGATGAATGCGGTGGTCATCAGCATGCCCATGGTCGCGACTGCCGTTCCGAAGATGCCGCCCGGGTTAGCCTGGCCCGCGGGCAGCCCCGCTAACGCCTGCTGACCGAGCCAGTGGCTCAAGAACAGCGCGATCCCGATCGTGATCGCGGTCAGTGCGGTGGTCTCGAAGCCCACGGCGGTCCCGGAGATGATGTTGGTGGCAGGGCCCGTCTTGCTCGCCTCTGCGATCTCGCGCACCGGCCGGTACGAACCGGCGGTGTAGTACTGGGTCAGGTACACGAACGCCACGCTCGTCGCCAGGCCGACGCAGCCGGCCAGAAAGAACCAGAGCCAGGTTGGCGTGCCGCCGGCGCCCAGCTGCCCAGCTCCCCCCATCATCTGCCAGGTGGTGAGTGCGAGACCGGCCACCGAAAGGATCGTGGTCACCCAATAGCCGCGATTGAGCATGCTCATCGGGTTCTCGTCCTCGCGGCCGCCAATGAAGAACATAGCTCCGATGGTGGCGATCAGGCCGAAGGCGCGCACGACCAACGGGAAGAAGATCCAGGCCTCTGGATGCGGCCAGCCGCTGGCGCTGGCGATGGTGTAGACCGCGACACCCAGGATCATGGCACCGATGTTCTCGGCGGCCGTCGACTCGAAGAGGTCGGCCCCACGGCCCGCGCAGTCTCCCACGTTGTCACCGACCAGGTCCGCAACCACGCCGGCATTGCGCGGATCGTCCTCGGGGATGCCGGCCTCGACCTTGCCCACGAGGTCGGAGCCAACGTCGGCGGCCTTGGTGTAGATCCCGCCGCCAAGCTGGGCGAAGAGCGCGACGAAGCTCGCGCCGAACCCGTAGCCGACGATCAGAAACGGCGCCTGGTTCGGATGGCTGAAACCGCCGTACAGGGCGAACATGGCGTATACGCCGAGCAGCGAGAGGGCGACCACCAGGAACCCGGAGACCGCCCCTCCACGCAACGCCGTCTGGACGGCGCCCACCAGGCTATGGCGCGCGGCCGCCGCGGTGCGCAGGTTCGAGCGCACGCTGATGTACATGCCGATGATTCCGGAGGCCATGGAGCAGGCCGCCCCGACCAGGAACGCCAGGCCGGTGCGCCATCCGAGATCGAGACCGTAGATGTCGGTGTCGGCAACCTGCTTGGTTTCGACGAGGGTGATGACCAGACCGATGACGACCGCACCCCCAAGGGCCAGCAGGGCGATCGTCTGGTATTGCCGGCGAATGAAGGCCACGGCTCCTTCGAAGATCGTCCCCGCGATCTCCTGCATGGCCTCGGTACCCGTGTCGCGATGGAGGACGTCGTACGCCAGGTACAGGGCGAATGCGATGGCCAGCAGGCCCGCGATGGGGATCACCCAGGTGATCGGCTGGAGTTCCATGAATCCTCCGAATGGCCGCCACATTCAGCCGTCGCCTGGGGCAACAGCGCCGGGGCGCGCTCGTCAGGCGACGGGGGTCTCACACACGGAAACGCCGGCGGCCGCACCATTCAGTACCCCGCCAGCGAGCTCGGCGATTCTCGCATGGGCCCAAGTTGCGGGTCAACTTGCATGGTCCGGGCGACACGGGCTCACGGGAGCCAGGTCGGCATCCAGCCGTCGAGCGTCAGCTGGGTGTTCGTCTCGTTCACCAGGTTCAGGAGCCAGATGCCGCCCGGTCCCGAAATGGGAACCGGCGGCGAAGGCATCGGCCCAGGGGTTGGGCTTGGGGTCGGCGAAGGAGTGGAGGACGGTTCGGGAGATGGTGAGGCCGATGCACTGGGGAGGGGCTCGCGAGCGACGAGCAGCGCCTGCGGTGCTGGAGCGAAATGCACGCTCGACTCCAGGGCGTTGGCGTCGGGCACCACCGGCGTTGACTGGGACGAGGTGCCGTTGAGGATCCAGACGCGACCGGCATTGGGCAGGCGTGGATCGAGGACCAGGTACGCGATGCGCCCATCAGCGTCGACGTCGGGAAGCGTTCCTCCAGGCCGAAGGGGCGTCACGCGGACCGATGCGCCGCCAACCAGCAGCGCGCCGATCTCGAGCGACGCCCGCTGGGCGACGGTCAGGTATAGCCCCGTAGGCGTGAGCGGGGTGACCGGGATCCCGGGTGTAGGGAGGCCGCCGGGCAGGCTCGCTCCTCCGTTTCCGGCGCTGGATCCGTCCGACCCATCGGTGACCGGCAGCCCGCTGACCAGCACCGTCGCATCATCCGGGAGCCAGGCCGGAGGGGCGACGACGCGAAACGGCGCCCGGGTGACGGCGCCGGTTCGCAGATCCACGATGCCGGCGAAGCCGGACATGTCGACAAACGCCATGCGGCGGCCATCCGGCGAGACGCGCGGTGAGCGAAGGACGGGGGCGAGCTGCGCGCTCCCGCCCGCGCCTGCGGACGGGGCAATGGTGGGAACGCTCGACGCGGTCGGCGTCGGGGTGACCGTCGCAGCGATCGCGATCCGCTCGGCGCTGCCGCCGCCTGGCGGCCGACGCCAGATGCCCTGGCCAGATCCGGTCTTCACATCGGCGCGGCCAAACAGGATGGCCGATCCGTCGGGGGCGTAGCTGGGATCGAATTCGAGCAGTCCCGTATCGGTCAGGACCCGGCGCGCTGACCCATCCGCTCGGAGCTCGACCAGGCGGGCGCCGTCGCCGACCACCAGCGATCGACCATCGGGCGCAACGGCGTAGGTGGTGAGTGGCGAGAGCTCGGCCGAGACCTGGTGCTGATTCGAGCCGTCGGGGTTCATGGCCCACACGTTGGCGACGCCCGAGCGTTGGCTGAGGAACACGATCTGGTTGCCCAGCGAGCTCGACGGCGCACCGGTGGTGAAGGTCCAGGAGAGCGGCGTCGCGATGCGGGAGCCGTCGGCCCCGCGGATCCCGATGCTCACCGAAACGGTGAAGGTCGTGTTGGCGGGCAGCGCGCCAGATGGCGTGAAGCGAAGAGTCCGCTCCCCGTCGTCGCGGAGCCCAGCCGCCCCCTCGGCGATCGACAGACCCAGGCTGCCGGAGATCGGCGGGGTGATGGTGACGAGGTTGTCGCTGACCGTGTCCGGATCGATCGGGCGGTCGAAGACCACGGCGATCGGCGTAGTGATCGCGACGCCCTGGGTGCCGTCGGCGGGGACGATGGTGCGCGCCGTGAGTCCGGCCGAGACGGTCGTAAAGGACAGTCGCAGCTCCGGGGACAGGGCCGTCCCCGCCTGGTCGAGGGCTGCCGAGCCCAGCACGACGGCGTATTCCTGACCGGGTAGCAGCGGAGTGCGAGGGACGATGGCCAGGCGCTGGCCGCTCCAACGAAGCTCGACCTGGGTGCTCGGGATGACCTGCAACGCACGCTGCACGCTGGCCGTGTCCATCAGGGTCGAGAAGGTGAGCTGGATGCGAGCGTCGAGCGGCACGTCGCGGGCCTGATCTGCCGGCTGGGTGGCGACGATGGTGGGACCGCCCACGGTCCGGAAGGCGAACGGACCGGCGCCGCCTGTCGCGTTCCCGGCAAGGTCCCGGATCTGACCGTGCAACCTGACCGAGAAGGAGGTCTCGAGCGGCAGGCGATCAGCCGGCGTGAAGATCATGGTGGCGCCGCTCCAGCTGAATGAGCCGCTGAGCTTGGGGACGACGCTGAAGGCGGCCTGAGCGCTCTGATGGTCAACCGCCTCCGAGAAGACGACCTCGAGGCTCGAGGTCGTCAGCGCAACGCCGTCCTCACCGGGCAGATGCTGACTGAGCGTGAAACGATCGACCTGCGGGGGTCGAACGTCAACCGTGCTCGCGTAGTAGAGGATGGGGGCAAGCAGCGCCGCGCCGATGGCGAGGACGAGAACGGTCCGGATGACGACGCGTCGGATCCTCCCCCCGGCGACCGGCTGCGCCACCGGTCACGAATGCCGGAGTCGGGCGGGCAGGATGCGCAGCTCGTCGCGGTACTTGGCCACCGTCCGCCGAGCGATCGCGACTCCCTGCCCCAGGAGCTCGTCGGCGACCTGCTGGTCGCTCAGCGGATGGTGCTGGTTCTCGGCCTCGATCATGGTCCGAATCTGGTCCTTGATGCTGAGCGAGGCGGTGAAGAAGTGGGAGAACGGCACCACTTCACCGGAGGGGACCATCACGAACTTCTCGGCGGTCGCCCGACTGACGGTCGACTCGTGCACGCCGATCTCGGAGGCGACCTCTGCGCGCGTCAGCGGCACAAGGTGGCGCACGCCGAGCAGCAGGTAATCGCGCTGGCGGTTCACCAGCGTGGCTGCGATGCGTTGCAGGGTGGCCCGCCGGCGGCGCACCGCATCGATGAAGAAGCGGGCCCTGCCGACGTGCTCGCGGACGTGCTCCTTTTCCTGGTCGCTCCAGCTGGGCGAGCGGAGGGCAGCCGACACGCTCGCGTACGACGCGGCGACGCGCAGGCTGAAGCGCCGCGACTCCACGACCTCGACCTCCAGCTCACCATCCACGATCCGGATCAGGACATCGGGGCGGAGGATCGGTCGCGGCGCGTCACCGTGCGTGGCGGCCACGAACGCGGATGCGGGATACGGATGCAGGTTGGTCTTGACGTATTCCCAGGCTGCGACGACTCCGTCCTCCGGGACCTGCAGCGCGTGAGCGATCTCGCGGAAGTGGCGCTCGGCGAGCGCCTGGAGGTGATCGGCGACCAGCGCCTCGGCAATGCGGGGAACGTCGTGACCGGTTTCGCGCAGGTGGCCCAGCTGCATGAGCAGTGATTCGCGCACGTCGCGGGCTCCGATCCCGATGGGTTCCAGGCCACGCATCGCCGACCGGACGCGCGCCACGGCCTGCGGTGTGCTGCCGCTCTCGTGGGCGATCTCCTCGTCGGACCGGGTGAGCAGGCCATTCTCGTCGAGCTCGCCGATGACCCATGTGGCCACGTCGTGCAGATCAGTCGGCAGGAGCGCTCGGAGGTTCCAGTCGAGGTGCTCCTGCAGCGTGAACGACGCCTCCGCCCGGGCGATCGGGTCATCGGCGTCGGGGTCATCGCGGGCGGGACCAGGCCCGGGCTCGAACAGCTCCGTGGCGGTGGGGCCCTCCGTTCGAGGCGAGCAGTTTGGGCAGGTGCCGCCATAGGTCGGTCCACCGCATGTCGGGCATGTGACCTCCTCGATCAGCTCGAGCGCGGGGTTCTCGTCCAGCTCATCGGCGATCGCCTGCTGCAGCTCCACCGAGCTCATCGCCAGGATCCGGTTGGCGACGATCTGCTTGGGCGTCACCTTCGCCTGCAGCGTGGGGACCAGCTGATGGCTGACCTCGAGCGACATCGGTCTCCTTACCTGGGCCGAACGTTTAGCCGGCGCACGATCCGCTCGCCAGCGCGGACGCCAATGATGCTGTAGCCGGCCGGATCCTGCGAGACCCGGCGCCGGTAGCTCGACATCGGCCACTCGAGCATCGCCGTGAGGCGCAGACGGTTGACATGGTTGTGGCCGACCACCAGCACGCCGCGCGCCAGGTCCTCCGACAGCCAGGCCTCGAGCGCGTCGAAGGCCGGGAAGGCGCGACCCGCGACGTCGCGGCCCGACTCCCCATCCGGCGCGGGTGTCACGAAGGGATCGCGCTCCCACGCGCGTCGAAGCTCGGGATCCCTGGCCCAGCACTCGTCCGGCGTCAGCCCCTCCCAGGCGCCGTAGTCGATCTCGAGCAGGCGCTCGTCGACTTCGGCCTCGCGATCGGCCCCGATGGCGGCTGCCACCTCCGCCAACGTCTCCCGGCACCGTCTGGCCGGTGAGGTCACCAGCCGCAGGTCAGCCACCGGAAGCTCGGCAAGCTCCTGCGCGATTCGCGTCCCCAGCAGCCCCGCGAGCTGTCCGCCCTCTCCGGTGAGTGGCGGATCGGAGCCCTGGCCCAGGTTTCGGCCGCTCGCGCTCGCCTCGGTCGTGC
>VBJP01000074.1 GCA_005880165.1 Chloroflexota bacterium
CGCGAGGGGTGCATCTGCTTCCACGTGGTTGCCACCGCCTTGTCGTGCTGCGCCTTGGTGATGTAGTTGTTGGCCAGCATCGCGTCGAGCACCTGGTTGCGCCGCACGATGACGGGCTTCGCCCCATCCGGGTTCTGGTACGGATCGAAGGTCGTGGGCTGCTGAGGGATGCCCGCCAGAAACGCAGCCTGCGCCAACGTGATCTTGCGCAGATCGGTGAGGCCGAAGTAGTTGGCCGCTGCCGCCTTGATCCCATACGAGCCGTTGCCGTAGAAGATCAGGTTCAGGTAGGTCTCGAGGATCTTCTCCTTACCGGCACGACCCGGGTATGCCGCGGTGACCTGCAGCGCCAGGATGTTCTCCTTGATCTTGTCGATGTAGCCATGGCCGCTGAGGAAGGCCAGCTCCGGCGGCTTGCAGACGTCGACGACCGATTTGGCTTGCGCCTGCGCCTGAGCCTCGGCCTGCGCCTGGGCGCTTGGCACCGGGCTGTGGGCCGGAGCCTTGGCCTGTTCCTCCTTGATCGAGCCGGCGTATTTGATCACCTGCTGGGTGATCGTCGACGCGCCCTGGACGATGTGGCCAGCGGCAGCATTTGCGAGGAAGGCGCGGATCGTCGCATTCAGGTCCACGCCGCTGTTCGACCAGAAGGTCTTGTCCTCGGTGGCGACCGTGGCGTCGACGACCCACCTCGGCACGTCCTTGAAGACCACCGACTCGCGGTTCTGGCATTCGAAGCGCGCCAGGAGCGTCTTGCCGGTTCGGTCGTACACCAGCGTCGACTGCGGAAGCTGGATGCCGTCCAGGATGTTGGGCGCGGGCAGGTCCGCCGCGAAGTAGTTGTAGGCGGCGAACATCGCGCCCCCGGTGCCCAGCACCGAGCCGCCGATAAGAGCCGCGAAGGAGATGACCACCACGAGCAGGGCTGTGGTGAGACCCTTGCGCCGACCACTCCGACTGGTGGTGCGGCGGATCATGAGCCGATGGCGCCGCCGCTGCATGGCTGGATGCATCGCGCGCTACGGTAGCAGGGGTGGCGCCAAGGGGTCGAATGAGCTCGGCGAGGCGCCGTCGCGAACTGCCGCCGTTCCCGCGGCTGTGACGAGTTCGACGGTCAGGGAAGGTAGAGGCGGGGGTTCACCGGCTGGTCGTCGAACATGACCTGGAAGTGCAGGTGGCAGCCACTTGCCCAGCCCGTGGCACCCTCGTAGCCGATCAGGTCGCCCACATGCACCTGCTGCCCTGCCGACACCACCTCCCTGGCCAGGTGCCAGTACCAGGTCTGTAGGCGTTGGCTGTGACCGATGATCACCCCGATGGCGGTATCCCCCCACTCCGCCTTGGGGCGGCCGTCGGCGAGCACCACGCCGTCCGCCGCGGCGTAGATCTTGCCGCCGCACACGGGCCGGTAATAGGCGATGTCGATCCCGCTGTGGAACGACTCGTAGATCGTCGGCCCGAACTCCTGGGTGACCACGAAGTCCCCGATCAGCGGCCACGCAAATCGCCCGTGGTAGGCGAGGTCCAGCTTCCGTGCCTGCTCCTTCAGACGGGCGACGAGCTCAGCCTGACCGGCTAACGCCTCCTCCTGCGCAGCGATCAGGCGCCGATACGCATCCGCGTCGCGGGCGGCCGCCGCCAGCTGCGCCTGCTGCTCCGCCTGGAGCTTCCGAAGCTTGACTTGCTTCTCTGCCAACGCGGCTCGTGCCGCGTCGAGTTGCGCCTGCTGCACGCTGAGCTCCCGTGCTCGCGCCTGGGCCTCTTGGGCCAGCCCGCTGTAGATTGCGCGACCGTCACGGAGCGTCGCCTGGCGGACCTCAAGCTGGTCGCGAGCCACGCGAATCTGGTCGGCCAGCGTCTGATCGGCATCGCTCAGAGCGAGCATGTCGCCCAGCTCGCGCGCCGTGTCGGCGAAGGACTCGGACGAAAGGATCACCTCCAGGATCGAGACCTGGCTCTGGGCGTACGCGTGCCGCAGGTGATCCTGCAGGAGTGACTCGCGGGCAGCCAGCGCTTCCTGGCTGTGGTCGATCTGGACCGCCACCGCCGCGAGGTCGCGCGCCAGGTTGGCCAGCTGGGCTCGATCCGCGACCAGCTCCGCTCGCGACCGTGCCAGCTGGTCGCTCAGGAACTGCAGCTGGGCTACGGCGTCCGCGATCGCCACGCCCACCGCGGAGAGGTCACCGCGCAGCTGCAGCAGGCTTGCGCCAAGGGTGGCCTGATCGGCGAGCAGCGAAGCAAGCTGGCTCCGCTGGCGGTCGAGCTCCGCCTGCATCTGCCGCTGCTGGGCGATGGCGCCGTTGACATCCGGATCCTCCGCGTGCGCCGGTACGGCGCCCCGGGGCAGGAGCACGACGGCGAGCAGGAGCGCGAGCGCCGGGACCATGCGGCGCCGGACGGTCGACATGCGCCTCCTTCGGTTTCCTACCGGTGTGCGACGACTGTCCGGGCACCGAAGGCAGCGAGCGGAGACTCGATGGAGCCGCTCGGGCACGCGGCGGAGTCGACAGCATACAACCCCCTACAAGCCCCCCAGACCACACCAGACGGAGGCTCAGACCGGCTTCGCTGCCATGTGGCCGAGGAGGGTGGGATCCCACACGAGGGCAAGTACCAGTCCGGCGACGAGGAACGGACCGAACGGGATGTACGTGCGCATCCCGGCACGCCGCGTGACCAGCAGGCCGATCCCCACCATGGCCGACAGGAGAGCACCCAGAAAGACGGCGGTGAAGATCGCCGGCCAGCCGAGGATCAGGCCCATGGGCAGGACCAGGTAGAGGTCGCCAATTGCGATGCCGCCGCGCACGATCAGCCCGGTCACGCCAAGGAAGGCGAGCGCGACGGCGGCACCGATGGCGGCCTCCAGGGGTTTCACCGCCGGGTTGAAGGGCACGAACAGGAGCGAGGCCACGATCAGCGGGTCGAGCAGGATGTGCGGGAGGCGACGCTGCTCGAGGTCCGTAGCAGCCAGGAAGGCCATCGGTACAAGGAAGGCCAGATAGACAAGGGTGGCCCACAGCGGGAGCGCCGAGCGCCAGGCGACCGCTCCGGCGGCAGCTGCGGCGAGCAGCGCCAGCGCGGCGGTTCGGACTCCGGGTGGGCGCCTGCGGGCCTCATCGGGGGGCCAGAACGATGCGACGCGCTCCGCAACGGCGCCGATCACCGCGAACACGGCCGCGGCGACGATGACCAGGGGCGTCACGGCCGCATCCTAGTCGCTGGCACGCTGCGTGCGTCCCAAGACCTCGCGAGACCGGCAGGCGGCCGGGGACCATGGGAGGAACTGTCGTGGACAAGGATCGAATCGAGGGTCCCGTCAAGGAAGGGGCCGGCAAGGTCGAGGAGGCGTGGGGCCACGCGACAAAGGATCCGGAGGCCGAGGCAAAGGGCGAGAGCCGGCAGGCCGAAGGGAAGGTCCAGGAGGGCTGGGGCCGGACGAAGGACACACTGCGCGATGTCGCGCACGACGTGACCCACGGCGACTACCTGGACGACGACGTAGACGACTGATCGCCACGCCTCGCAGTCCTGTCGGCGCACCGCCGGCAGGGGTATCGCTTGCGCAGGCCGCGGCTAGCGGCCTGCCGCGTAGTCGAGTGCCAGACGGGTGAGCGTCGAGACGCCCGTGCCCAGCGCTCCCTTCGGATTCCAGGATTTGTCGCTGAGCAGGTAGGCCGTGCCGGCGATGTCCATGTGGATCCAGGGCACGGTCACGAAGTCGTTGATGAAGACTGCGCTCTTGATCAGCGCTCCCTCGCGAGACCCGGAGTTGACGATGTCCGCATGCGCTGAGTCGAGGGAGGTGCGGTATTCGGTGGCCAGCGGCATCTCCCACAGCCACTCGCCGGTCGCGTCGCCCGCGGCCTGAACCGCCCTTCCCCATTCACGCGGTTTGGCGAAGTACGGGCTGATGAGCTCCCCGAACGCGACGCTCGCAGACCCGGTCAGCGTGGCGATGTCGAGAAGATGCGTGGCACCCTCGCGTTCCGCCCAATGCAGCGCATCGATCAGGATCAGACGTCCCTCGGCGTCGGTGTTGACGACCTCCACGGTCTTGCCGTTCATCGCCTTCACCACGTCTCCGGGACGCTGCGCGTTCGGCCCGGGCATGTTCTCGACCATGGGCGCGACAGCCATCAGTGGCGTGTCAGGCGCCAGCCGGGCGACCGTTCGCGCGGCGGCGATGACCGCGGCCGCTCCCGACTTGTCGTGCTTCATCTCTTCCATACGCTCGGGTGGCTTGAGGCTGATCCCTCCGGAGTCGAAGCACACGCCCTTCCCGACGATGGCGAGCCGCCTGTCCGGGCGCTTGTCCCAGCCGGGCAGCTTCACCGCGATCAGCCTCGGCTCGTGCGCGGCACCTTGCCCAACACCGAGAAGCGCGTTCATGCCGAGCGCCGCCATCTCGGGAGGGCCGAGCACCTCGACAGTGCAGCCGTCCGCCTCCAGCTGCCGTGCGACGTCGGCCATGCGCTCGGGAAACAGGTCGTTCGATGCCCGGTTGGCCAGCGTGCGCCCGAATTCGACGCCTTCTGCGAGCAGTACCGCGCGATCGACGGCCTCCTGGCTCGGTCCGCCCAGCAGGATCAGCTCCTCGACCGATCGTTTCATCGCCTCGGTGTCGCGGACCCGCCCGTAGATGCTCGTTGGCCGGTAGGTCCCCTGCTGGGCTCCCACGATCGCCGCCGTGAAGGCGTCCTCGTCCTCTCCGTCGCGAAGCCAGAGGGCGAGAGTCGTCGCGCCGCGACCCTGCAGGCGGCGCGCGGCGGTGGACGCGATGCGGCGCGCTCGCCAGGCGCCGCGACCACGCCTGACGCCATTGACGAGCAGCACCTTCTGCGATGGCAGCGATCCGGCGTCGACCAGCGCGGTGTAGTGCTCGAGGATGTTGAACTCGCCCCAGTCGATCGCGCCGCTGATGACGCCCCCCGAGGCCGCGTCGAGGTCCGCCAGATCGGCAGAGAACTCGCGGTCTTCGCGATAGATCGGCACGGCGAGCACATCGGCGGAGACCGCCATCGGGCTCAAGGCAGCGGCGCGCACACGCATCCGAAGCAACCTCCGTTTTCGTGGCGATCCCCCGGCGCCGGCGGGGCCCGAGCGGCGTCCCATCCGGGTCAAGCGAGTATAGACCGGACCCCGACCAGTGCTTCCTCGACCGACCGCAGCGCCGATGCCGCGGCCGCCAGCGGGTTATCGCTGGCGGCGGATCCACCCTCCGCGATGGCCACCGCGAGGGCGATGTCCGCCCGGTGCGCGGTCGCGGCCGACGTCCGGTACCTCGCCTCCGCAGCACGGGCGCCGGCCAGGTCGTGATCCCGAATGGCAACTGCCAGCGACCGCAGCGCCGCGAGCAGGTCGCCAGTCGCCTTCGTCCAGATCGGCAGCGTCAGCAAGCTCCCGGGCCAGGTGCGCACCTTTCCAAGGCTGGCTTCGGCGGCGTCGATGGCCGCCAGGGCCCGCCCAGGATCCCGAGCGTCGACCGCTGCGAATGCCTCCGCCAACCTCGTGAGCGTCGTCTCGGTCGCTCGGCGCATCGACCAGAAGGCATCCGCCGCTCCCGCACTGGTCCTCAGCTGTGCGCCGATGCTCGCCAGCTTGCCGGGTTCGAGCGCCAGGTCGGCCTCCGGTGCCGCCCTCCCCCACACCGCCAGCTCTCCTGCCAAGCGGCGGATGAGGGCCTGGGCATCGGCCACCAGGGGATCGGCATTGGCGATTGACTGCGCTGCGGCCTCCAGGTGCGGGCCGGGACGGTCTGTCCCCTGGATGGTGAGGGCCGCGCCCTGTCGCCCCTCGTCGAGGGCGGCGGTCAGGGCCGTGGCAAGGCGTTCCAGCTGGGCGACCGACGACGTGCGCTGCAACGCGATCGTCGAGCGCAGCGCAGCGACGGCTGCCGGGTCGGCGACGAACGGATCCCCGGAACGGGCTGCCAGGATGGCGCCCAGCCCGAGCGCCGCCGCGACCCCCAACGCCACGCGACCGTTTGCCCGAAGCCCGCGGCCTATGATGGCCACAGATGGTCCCTCCGCCGTCCGAAGGCCCTGCCGGCGAGGAAATGGGCGACCTCCAGGAGTCGCTGTGGCGGCTCCCGAAAGCCGAGCTTCACCAGCATCTCGACGGCGCGCTCCGCCCTGAAACCGCCGTGGAGCTCGCGGCGGCAATCGGCGTCAGCCTCAGCCTCGATGAAGCGAGGCTGAGGATGGTCGCGCCGCCGCGATGCGCGAACCAGGCGGAGCTCCTCACCTTCTTCGACCTGCCAATCGCCCTGCTGCAGACCGATACGGCCCTGCGGCGAGCGGCCGTGGAGCTGGTCGTCACCCTCGCCGAGGAGCGCGTTCGATATGCCGAGATTCGCTGGGCGCCACGCCTGCACCTGGAACGCGGCCTTGGGATGGGCGCGGTTATCGAGGCGGTCGCCCAGGGCATCGAGGACGCCATCGAGCGGCTCGGCTCGAGCGCTCCGGCGGTCAGCCTGATCGTCACGGCCATGCGCTCGCATCCCCCGGCCGCCAACGTCCTGCTGGCACGGGAGGCGGCGGCGTTTGGGGAACCGGTGGTGGGCTTCGATCTGGCCGGCCTCGAAGCCGAGTGGCCGGCTCCGCCGCATGCCGCGGCCTTTGTCGCCGCCGCGGAGGGCGGTCTGAAGCTCACCGCTCATGCCGGAGAGGTCGCCGGTCCCGAGCACATCCGCGAGGCGCTCGACTTGGGCGCGACACGGATTGCCCACGGCGTGACCGCGATCGACGATCCGGAGCTCGTGGATGAGCTGAAACGACGCGGCGTCACGCTCGACATGTGCCCGACCAGCAACGTCCAGGCGGGGATCGTCGCCGACCTGGCCGAGCATCCGTTGGCGCGGGTCCATCGGCTGGGCGTCAGCGTCACCTGCTCGACCGACGACCGCGTGGTGGCGAACACCAACCTCACTGACGAGCTGGCCCGCACTGCCACGCTGCTCGGGATGACGCGCCAGGAGCTCGCGTCGATCGCGCTGAACGCCTTCCGACGCGGCTTTGGCCCGGCGATCGTGCTGGATCGGCTCCTCGGCGAGGCGACAGACGAATGGACCGCCTGGACCGCAGAGGCGAGCAACCAGCTCAGCTGAGCCATTGCTCGAAGAGGCGTCCAAGTTCCGCATGGTCGACGGCCACCGCGTCGGGCTTGCGCTCGCCCGTCAGCGCATTCGCCGTCGCCGCATCGGCGACGCCGGTTAGGATGAGCACGGAGAAGATGCCGGACCGATGCGCAGCCACGATATCGGCATCCGGGTTGTCGCCGATGGCGACCGCCGCGTCCGGCTTCACCCCGGCCTCTTCCAGGATCTCGGCGAAGATCGCCGGCTCCGGCTTGCCCACCACGATCGGCTCGACGCCTCCCGAAGCGGCCCGGATCGCGGCCACCAGCGAGCCGGCGCCGGGAAGGAAGCCACGCGGGGTCGGGTATCGCAGGTCAGCGTTGGTGGCGATGAACGCGGCACCCTCGCGAACCGCGGTGGCCGCGACCGCGATGCGGCCGTAGTCGTACGCCTGGTCGAGCCCCACGACCACCGCGTCCACCGCCGTCGCCAGCGACTCCCCGCGGTATCCGCTCCCCACGAGCTCGGCGGCGGGCGTCACCTCGAGGCCGTCACCGCGCAGCTCCGCGATCATCGCAGGCGAACCAACCGCCAGGATCCGGCGCGCGTCCGGGAGGTGGTGGCGCAGATAGCCGACGGTCGCGGAGGTGGAGGTCACGATCTCGTGCATAGACGCTGGCACGCCCATCGCGATCAGGCGCTCGACGTAGGCCTCGCGCGATGCCATGGAGTTGTTCGTCGCATAACGGACCTGGAGCCGACGAGCATGCAGACCCGTGATGAGCTGCGCGGCGCCCGGTACGGGATCCAGCCCTCGGTATACGACGCCGTCCAGGTCGAAGATGACCAGGCGCGGTCGTCGCGAGGGACGTTGGGGCATCGGCGTGCTATCTCTTGAGGCGCGTTCGGGCGGGCAGTATGATGCCGCAGATTCGCCTCGGCCCATACCCTCAGCGGTCGATGCGCTCTGCGCCGTATAGGCATGCGGCGTCCGTGGATTTCGTTCACACACCGAGGGTGAAGGAGAGTTCATGCGGAAGCATCGGTATGCCCTTGGCGCGACATTTGCCGCGCTCGCCATCGTGCTCCTGGCCGCGTGCCAGGGGAACACCGGTGGCAGCCAAAGCGGGGGTGCCACGAGCAACCTCAAGATCGGCCTGGTGACCGACGTCGGCACGCTGGACGACCACAACTTCAACCAGTTCTCGTGGGAGGGCGCGAAGGCCGGCGCGCAGGCGATTGGCGCCGCAGCGCCGCAGAGCGTAGTCACCACCCAGTCTGCCGACTACGCGAAGAACATCAACTCGTTCGTCAGCAAGAACTACAACATCATCGTGACGGTGGGCTTCGCCCTCGGCAGCGACACGACCAAGGCCGCCAAGGCCAACCCGAACATCAAGTTCATCGGTGTCGACCAGGGCATCTGCGTCGATGCGCAGGGGAACCCTGACAGCACGTTTGCCTGCAAGGGTGACGCAGCCACGCTGCTTCCCAACTACCAGGGCCTCGTCTTCAAGGAGCAGCAGCCGGGCTACCTGGCCGGCGTGGTGGCCGCTCTCATCAGCAAGAGCGGTCACATCGCCGCCATCGGAGGGACCGCGACCGTCCCGGCGGTGCCGAACTACATGATCGGCTACCTGAACGGAGCCAAGTCGGTGAAGGCAGACATCAAGGTCGAGCTGAAGTACATCAGCGCGGCTCCTGACGCCAAAGCCTTCAACGACCCGCCGGGCGGGAAGCAGGCTGCGGATGGGCTCCTCAACGCAAACCCGGACATCGACGTCCTCTTCCAGGTGGCCGGCAAGACCGGCAACGGCGTGCTGCAGTCGGCCTGCGAGCACAACATCCACGCCATCGGCGTCGACGTTGACCAGTTCGTCTCGACCCCAGACACCGCCAAGTGCACCGTGGTGAGCGCCGAGAAGAAGCTCAAGAAGGCCGTCTCGGACGCCATCCAGCGGGTGAAGGACAAGAAGGACAAGGGCGGGACGATCACCCTCGACATCACCACCGACTCGGTGGGGCTCTCGCCGTTCCACGATAGCGCGAGCATGATCACGCCCGACATCCAGGCCAAGATCGACGCGGCCATCAAGGGTCTCAAGGATGGAAGCATCAAGGCCTGCGTGGAGACGCCGTTTGGATCCTGCGACAACAAGAACGGTCAGCCGCCGGCGTGAGCCGGAGCTAGACCCTGAATCGGTAGCGCACGAGCGGGCCGGCCCATCTTGGGCGGCCCGCTCGGCATTTCTTGCCGAAGTACGAGCTGAGGAACGATGGTCGTGAGCGAGGCGGCGAGCAGTCCGGCGGCGAGCAAACCGGCGGCGCTGGAGATGCGCGGCGTGACGAAGCGCTTCCCCGGCGTGGTGGCCAACGACCACATCGACCTCGACGTCAGGCGAGGAGAGATCCACGCGCTGCTCGGAGAGAACGGCGCGGGCAAGACGACGCTGATGAACATCCTCTACGGCCTCGTCACCCCGGACGAGGGCGAGATCCTGTTGGGTGGCAAGCCGGTGACGATCGCCTCGCCGGCGGATGCCATCTCGCAGGGCATCAGCATGGTGCACCAGCACTTCATGCTCGTCCCGGTGCTGACCGTGGCGGAGAACATTCTCCTGGGCGAAGAGCCGATGGCGAACCCGGTGCTCATGGACCGCAAGGCGGCGCACACGCGGATCCGCGAGCTGGGGCGCTTCTTCGGCACCGAGATCGATCCCGATCTGCGAGTCGCCAGCCTTTCGGTTGGGTGGCAGCAGCGCGTCGAGATCCTCAAGGCGCTGTACCGCAACGCCGACATCCTGGTGCTCGACGAGCCCACCGCCGTGCTCACTCCGCAGGAGACCAAGGAGATCTTCGCTGTGCTCCGGCGGCTCACCGCGGAGGGCACCAGCATCATCTTCATCAGCCACAAGCTCTATGAGGTCCTCGAGATCGCGGATCGGATCACGGTCATCCGCCGCGGAAAAGTGGTCGGCAGCCGCATCCCGTCCGAGACCGATGAGGACGACCTGGCCGAGCTGATGGTCGGCCGCGAGGTGGAGCTCACCGTCGACCGGGGCGAGAGCCATCCAGCCGACGTGACGCTCGCCGTCGCCGGGCTCACCGTCTCAGACGATCGTGGGCACGAGGTGGT
Source organism: Chloroflexota bacterium (assembly GCA_005880165.1). Taxonomy (GTDB): domain Bacteria; phylum Chloroflexota; class Limnocylindria; order QHBO01; family QHBO01; genus CF-82. The sequence continues at coordinate 10,215 of VBJP01000074.1, forward strand.
CCACGGCCTCGACTTCGAGGTCAGGGCCGGCGAGGTGTTCGGCATCGCCGGCGTCGCCGGCAACGGCCAGGACGAGCTGGTCGAGGCGCTCGCGGGGCTGCGCAGGCCGGCCGGCGGAACGGTGGAACTGTCGGGTCGAACGATCACCGGGGCAAGCCCGCGGCGCCTCCACAACCTCCGCGTGGGCTTCGTTCCCGCCGACCGTCATCGGTATGGGTTGGTCCTCGTCTTTCCCCTCACCGACAACTCGGTGCTGACGTCGTACTACCGGGCTCCGTACTCGCGAGGCCTGGTGCGCGATGCGGACGCAATCGGTCGTCACGCCGAGCAGGTCATCAAAGACTTCGACGTCAGGACCCCATCTCCTCTGGTGCATGCCTCGACCCTCTCCGGCGGCAACCAGCAGAAGCTCATCGTCGGCCGCGAGTTCTTCGGCGACCTGCGGCTCCTGGTCCTGGACCAGCCGACCCGCGGGCTCGACGTGGGAAGCATCGAGTTCATCCACCGCCAGGTCATCGCCAAGCGCGATGCCGGAACGGCCGTCCTGCTCATCTCGGCCGAGCTCGACGAGGTCCTGGAGCTCTCGGACCGAACTGCGGTCATGTACCGCGGACGGCTGGTGGCGGTCGTGGACGGTCGCAGCGCGACGCGTGAAGAGGTCGGGCTGCTGATGGCGACCGGCGGTCGCGAGGGACCGCCCCCGATCATCGCGGAGGGTGCGGCATGAACCTTCGGCGCGCCCGCGACGCGGCGATCATCCCCGGGCTGGCGATCGTCCTGGCTCTGGTTTTCGGGTCGCTAATCGTGATCTTCTCGTCGCCACTCATCTTCGGCCTGGACCTCACGCTGCCGTTGGTCGCCTACAAGGCGCTCGTGGAGGGGTCCTTCGGGTCGTTTGGAGCGGTCATCTCGACGATCGTGAACGCGGCACCGCTCATCCTGGCCGGGCTGGCGGTGGGCGTCGCCTTCAAGGCGGGGCTGTTCAACATCGGAGCGCAGGGGCAGTTCTTGACGGGTGGCCTCGCGGCCGCGGCCGTCGGAGCGTGGCTGGCGCATGCACCCGGGCCCGTGGCGATTCCGCTTGCCCTCGTCGCCGCCATCCTGGTCGGCTCGGTGTACGGAGCGATCCCCGGCTTCCTCAAGGCGTACACCGGCGCCCACGAGGTGGTGACGACCATCATGCTCAACTACATCGCGCTGTACATCGTGGCCTACGTTGTCACCGGGCCCCTGCGTGCGGTCGGCGCCACCTTCGCCCGAACGCCCGACGTCGGCAACGCCAGCCTTCCGATCCTTGTGGGAGGCAACGGTCACCTGGGAGTCCTGTTTGCCTTCGTGGCCATCCCGCTGGCCTGGTGGCTCCTCTACCGCTCGACCATTGGCTTCGAGATCCGCACCGTGGGCGCAGGTCCGGACGCCGCTCGCTACGCGGGCATGCGGCCGCGCCTGCTGATCGTCGTCACCATGGCCTTCTGTGGCGGCCTCGCCGGGCTGGCGGGGGCCGGGGAGATCCTGGGACTGACCGGGTTCATGCCGGCCGGCTACTCGACCAACGTCGGCTTCGACGGCATCACTGTGGCGCTGCTGGGGCAGGCGCACCCCATCGGCATCATGTTTGCCGGGATCCTGCTGGGTGCCATGCGCGCGGGCGCCCCGCTGATGCAGATCGAGGCTGGCGTGCCGGCGCAGATGGTGGACGTCCTGCAGGGCGCGATCCTGTTCTTCCTGACGGCGGAGATCCTCGTGCGCTACCTCTTCCGCATCCGGGCGAAGAGCGCCAAGGTCGCCGAGCTGCAGACGGTCGCCAGCTCCTACGGCGGCCAGGCAACGCCGACACAGTAGGAGCCGGGCATGGACTTCATCCTCCACGTACCGGTCATCGGGCTGCTGCTGCAGTTCATCGGCTACCTGGTCGGCGTCATGACCACCAACGGAAGCCTGATCATCACCCTCTCGACGCCCATCGCCCTAGGCGCGTTGTGCGGCTTCATGAACGAGCGCTCGGGGGTGGTCAACATCGGCATCGAGGGGATGATGCTGTTCGCCGCCTTCGTGGGCTGGTACGTCGCCGCCCTCGTCAACGGCGGTGCCCCGACCAGTCCCGGCCCACTGGGAATCACCTTTCCGCTGCTGGTCGGCCTGCTGGCGGCGATCGTCGCAGGCGTCGCGGTCTCGGCGCTGCACGCCTGGCTGTCGATCACCGTGCGAGCCAACCAGATCATCTCCGGGACGATCATCAACATCGAGGCGTTGGCGATCACGGGGTACCTGAACCTGCTCATCAGCCAGAATCCCATCCCTTCCGCGGGAAACTTCCAGTCCTTCCACGTCCCGCAAGGGGTCGCCTCGGTCCCGGTCCTGGGCTGGCTGCTGACTACCTTTCTCGGGCACGGCCCCATCACGCTCACGATGCTCGTCCTGGTGATCGTCCTCCAGATCCTCCTCTTCCGATCCCGATGGGGCCTGCGCACGCGCGCGGCTGGCGAGCACCCACGAGCCGCCGAGACGCTGGGCATCGACGTCATTCGCCTGCGCTACCGCAACGTGCTGCTGGGGGGCGTCCTGGCCGGGTTGGCCGGAGCCTGGTTCACCCTCGAGTACATCGGCACCTTCCAGGGCGGGATGACGAATGGCCGGGGATTCATCGCCCTGGCTGCCCTCATCTTTGGCCGATGGACGCCGATTGGCGCCTTTGGCGCGGCGCTGGTATTTGGCATCGCCGATGCGTTGGGCCAGGCCGTCTCCTTCAACCCACCCAGCGGCGACCTTGGTGCGGTGCTGTCTGGGGTTCCCGAGCAGGTCTTCAGCGCGCTGCCCTACCTGGTCACGATCATCGTGCTGGCGGGCGTCGTGGGGCGCAGCATCCCACCGGCCGCCGACGGGCAGCCGTACGAGCGCGAGGCGAAGGCGACCTAGCCTGTCTCGCTGACGGCGGGCTCCGGCTCCAACGGATGTGGAACCGGTGGCACTCGCAGCAGATCGAGCGGCAGGCCGGCACGCGCCAGGTCCGCCGCGACGCCACTCGAGTCATAGTCGACCGAGCGGAAGCCAACCGCCAGGTCTGGCTGCCCCAGGTAGATCACCGCGTATCGCGCACGAGAGTGGCTGCCGCAGCCGACCGTGCCGCACGCGACGAAGTGCGACTGCCCCACCATCTTGTGGACGGTCTCGTGGGTGTGGCCGTAGCAGAACAGGTCGTCACCCTCGTCTGCGGCGATGCGGGCGTACATGCGCGAAGGGCGGTCCGCCCACAAGTACTCGTTGCGCTTCAGCGGCGTACCATGGAAGAGCAGCACGCTGCGACCGTCGACTTCCATGCGCAGGGTCGCGGGCAGCTGACGCAGCCAGGCGCGGCGCTCGTCATCCATGACCCGCACCGTCCAGTTGAGCGAGGCATGCCCCCATTCCTCCGCTCCCGGCGATGCCCAGATGCTGCCGACCTGCTCACGCTCCATCCCGACCGCCTCGTCCCAGTTGCCCTGGACAGTGGGGATCTCGAGGCGAATCAGCTCCTCGACCACCTCGTTGGGATGGGGGCCGCGACCGACGACGTCGCCGACACACCAGATCGCATCACAGCCGATGGTGGCCGCGTCCGAGAGCACGGCGCGCAGGGCCGTGAGATTGGCGTGAACGTCCCCGATGACCGCGACCCGCACGATCCGATTCTAGGTCCGCGGGGACCGGGAATAACGTCCGCGAAGGTGGGCCTTTCGGTTCAGCGAGCCGGTATTTCAGGGTGCGTAAGCGGGCGCCGAAGCCGGTGCCGGGAGCGTCCCCTAGCCGGCCGCCGCCATGGCATACGGCTCGGCCACCACGCTGATGCGACCCGCGATGGTGCGCGCCACCTCGCGCATCGCCTGCCCGGCGCGCGACTGATCCGCATCCGGATGCTGGGTCGAGGTGATTGGTACGCCGGCGTCGCTGCCAGCGCGGACGCCTGGCTCGAGCGGGATGCGCCCGAGCACGTCGAGCTCCAGCTCGCGGGCGATCTTCTCGCCACCCCCCGAGCCGAAGATGTCGTGCTCCTCGCCGCAGTTGGGGCAGATGAAGCCGCTCATGTTCTCGATGACGCCCAGGGTCCTCACGTTGACCTTGGTGAACATGGCGATCGCCTTGCGCGCGTCGGCCAGGGAGACCTCCTGGGGCGTGGTCACGATCACCGCGCCGCTCAGCGGGATCAGCTGGCTGAGGGAGAGCGCGGCATCGCCGGTTCCCGGCGGGAGATCGACGACCAGGTAGTCGAGCTCGCCCCAGTCCACGTCGCGCAGGAACTGCTGGATCGCCGAGTGGATGAGCGGCCCGCGCCAGATGACCGGTGCATCCCCGGTGAGGAAGTATTGGATGCTCATCATCGTCACGCCGTGGCTGATCACCGGGTTGACGCGCCCGCCGGCGCCGGTCACGTGAGCCCCCATGGTCCCCATCATGAGCGGCACGTTGGGGCCGGTGATATCGGCGTCCAATAGCCCGACCCGGGCACCGTCCCGGGCCAGCGAGACCGCCAGGTTGACCGCCACTGTGGTCTTGCCCACCCCGCCCTTGCCGGAGGCAACGGCGATCGTGTTCTTGACACCCGGGATGAGGTCCGCAGCCGGGCCGCCGAAGGAGCGCTTCACGTTGCTGGCCCAGTCGACCTTCACCGTCTCGGCACCCAGCGCCTCGAGGCCGGTCACGATCTCGTCCTCGATCTTGGCCTTGAGCGGGCAGGCCGGCGTGGTGAGCTCCACGGTGAGCGCCACATGCGGGCCTGTGATCTCGACGTTCTTCACCATCCCCAGGGAGACGAGGTCCCGGCCGATCTCCGGGTCCTTGACCTTCCCGAGGGCGGTCATGATGTTCTCGTTGCTGAGCAGATCAGGCATGAAGGGCTCGGATTCCTTTCGAGCAAGCGTGTCCGGGGCCGTTCGAGCGTAGCAGAGCCCGATGGCGGACGGATACGACTTTTGTTGATCCTAAGGCAGGCCGTCGAAGAGGTCAGACTCCACGGGCCGATTTCCGCCGGCGGGCACGGGAAGGTTGCTTCGCGCCAGGCGATACGACTCGGTCGCCAGGTATCGGCTGCTCGCCGACCGGTCCCAGTCGTGGAATGGCCCTGCCGAGCCGGTCTGGGAGACGTGTCGCGCAATGGCCGCCAGCTTGAGATCCGCCAGCTCGCCGAGGTCGAGGGTGATCGTCTCGGCCCCGTCGGGTGATCCGAAGGCGCCCCCGACGCGGGCGAGGCCGAGCGCGGCCACCTGCGAGACCGGAACGACCAGGTGGTAGAGCTTGGCGGCGCGCCAGGCAACCTGGTCCTCCTCGATGTCGTCCTCGTAGGTGAGCGGCTCCGCGGCGGCCGTGAAGGCTGCCGTCACCGCCCGCGAGATCACCACGTGGTCGGCATCGCCGGTGACGCCATCCGGACCGAAGCTGAGGATCACCTCCGGGCGATGCATGCGGATCGGCTCCACGATGCGGCTCACGAGCAGGTCGAAATCGACCTCGCTGAGCTCGTCCTCGGCGTAGTCGAGCATGCGCAGCACCCGGACGCCGAGCAGAGCCACGCTGCGCCGAAGCTCGTCCTCCCGGATGGTGTCGATGTTGCGCCACACGATGGCATCGGTCTTGGGATCGCGGTTCTTGCCGCCCGGCGCCGGGGACTTGCGGGACAGGCGCGGGTCGAAGACACCGCGGGTGGCGCACACCACCACCACATAGGCGCCCTCCGCCGCAACGCGGGCGATGGCCCCGCCGAATCCGAACGCCTCGTCGCCCGGATGGGCGACCACCAC